>UREO01000366.1 GCA_900546895.1 uncultured Oscillospiraceae bacterium | reverse complement strand
GCTTCTTCCCCGCCTGTATGCAAGGGTTCTGCCCGGACTGGAAAGCCTCTCACTCTGCTATGAAAACGGGATCGAAGGAAAACATATCATCGCCATGCAGGGCCCCTTCTCAGTGGAAATGAACGAGGCGATGATCCGTCAATACGATATCCGCACTTTGGTGACGAAGGAAAGCGGTAAAAACGGCGGCTTTCCGGAAAAAATACAGGCCGCCCGCAGCACCGGAACGAAAGTGCTGGTGATCGGGAATCCGGAGCGGGCGGACGGAAATTCCTTTGAAGAAGTATGCGAAAAACTGGAAGCCCTGACCGGGAAAAAGCTGCGGCGGGACAGACGGATACGGATTTCCCTGATCGGGATGGGAATGGGCGGCAAAACGTTACTGACAAGGGAGGCAGAGTGCCGGATACAGGAAGCGGAACTCCTCTTTGGGGCCCGGAGACTCCTGGCGGGGATCCCGGGCCCGGCCGAAAAAGTCCCCGGCTATCTGGCGGAGGACATCCTCCCGTATCTGAAAGGGAAAGCGGTTCAAAACGCGGCCGTCCTTTTTTCCGGGGACACCGGTTTTTACAGCGGGGCGCAAAAGCTGTACGACGCCCTGCAAAAAGAAACAGAAGCGGGTATCCTGCACGCGCAGGTGGAAATCCTGCCGGGGATTTCCAGCGTATCCTGCCTTGCGGCAAGGCTCGGGAAAAGCTGGCACGACGCGGCGATCGTCAGTATCCACGGAAAAAGCGCCAATGTCCTTGATACGGTGCGAACGAATGAAAAAACGTTCCTGCTTGTGTCCAGTCTTGCGGATATGAAAGCGCTCGGCGCGCTGTTTTTGGAGCAGGAAATGGAGAATATCCGAATTACGGCGGGCTATCAGCTCTCCTACCCGGAGGAACAGATTCTGCGCCTGAACCCGGCGAACTGCGCGGCGCTCGAAAAGGAAGGGCTTTATGTCTGCCTGATCGAAAACCCGGAAGCGGAAAAGAAACGGCTGACGCATGGGCTGCCGGACAGCGCTTTTCTTCGGGGCCGGGTGCCGATGACCAAAGAAGAAATCCGTGCGGTATCCGTCTGCAAGCTCCGGCTTTGCCGGGACGCCGTCCTTTACGATGTCGGTAGCGGCACGGGCTCCGTTGCAGTCGAATGCGCGGTGCTGTCCGACCGCATACAGGTATATGCCATTGAAAAGAAGAAGGAAGCCGCGCTTTTGACGGAGAGAAACCGGGCAAAATTCGGCCTGACCAACCTGAGCGTGGCCGAGGGTGAAGCCCCGCAGGCGTTTGAGGGGCTTCCCGTCCCGACCCACGCGTTTCTAGGCGGGAGCGGCGGCAATATGAAGGAAATCCTCGCAGCGCTTTACCGGAAAAACCCGCGGCTCCGTGTGGTCGTGAACGCCGTCACGCTGGAAACCTTCGGCGAAATCACCGGTCTGCTGAAAACCTTGCCGGTGGAGGAAGAAGAGGTTGTTCAGCTACAGGTCAGCAGAGCGGAGCCGGTGGGCAGGTACCGTCTGATGCGCGCGGAGAATCCGGTTTTTATCGTTTCCTTTACTTTTCGGGAAAATGGGGAGAAAAACCAATGAAAGCACCCAGAATTATGATCGCGGCTGCCGGCAGCGGCAGCGGAAAGACCTTGCTGACCTGCTCGCTTTTACAGGCTCTGCTGGACAGCGGAAAAAAGGCGGCCTCGTTTAAATGCGGGCCGGACTTTATCGACCCCATGTTCCACCGCAAGGTGCTCGGCGTTCCCTCAAAAAATCTGGATTCTTTTTTTACGGATGAAAACACGACCAAATTTCTGTTTCTGGAGGATGCCGAAGGAAAGGACCTTTCCGTGATCGAGGGCGTCATGGGGCTTTACGACGGTTTGGGCGGCGTTAAAGAGGAAGCGTCCTCCTACCACCTGGCAAAGGTCACGAAAACGCCGGTGGTTCTGGTGGTGGACGCCCGCGGGATGGGCCGGTCGGTCATTCCCCTGATTGCCGGTTTTTTGCAGTATGACACCGCGCGCCTGATTCAG
>UREO01000365.1 GCA_900546895.1 uncultured Oscillospiraceae bacterium | reverse complement strand
GGCGCAGGGAGCTCGCGAGGCCAAAATGGCCGTTGCCGCCGGCGCGGATGGAATATCGATTCTGCAAACCATGTTTATTCAGCCGACGGAAGCGGGACTATACAAGCATTTTCGCACGATCACGGAAGCGGTGCCGGATACGTATGTACTTCTCTACAACAACCCGGGAAGGTGCGGATTCGGTCTGACGGCGGACTTGGTCGAAAAGCTTGCCAGAGATGTAAAGAACATTGTCGGGATCAAGGATTCCAGCGGGAATTTCACCTTGCTCAGCGAACTGATCCGCCGTACCCGCGACATAAACTTCAAGGTGTTTTCGGGGAAAGACACAATGCTTTTCGGCGGGCTTTGCATGGGCTGCGCGGGGGGCGCCTGTTCGATCGCAAACCTTTTTCCGGAACTTGTGTGCGGTATTTATGACAAATTTATGGCGGGCGATTACATAGGTGCCAGAGAGGATCAGTTCAGGCTGAATCCGGTAAGAATCTGTCAGGATGCCGTAAGCTTTCCTACCGCGACAAAAGATATGGCGAATATGCTGGGGCTCGACGTAGGAAAGCCCATTCTTCCGAGCGAGCCTTCGGAAGGTCCGGCTTGGAAAGAAATGAAGCGCAGAATAGAGGAAGCGGGTCTTTTTGAATACTATTCAAAAAAATAGCGCCCTTATCCGGGTCCGTTGCCAACCAGCTGTTTTATTTTCCAAATCAGCATGTTTTGTCCCGGTTTTTACTATCATTAAGTTTACAGAGAAATTTATTTGAAATATGGAAATTGGGGTGAGAAAGAACATAACGGCTTCTTATGCGAAATTTGAAATAATGTATTGAGAAGGAGAAATTTTATGGATATGGGTGTTTTGAGCCTGCTGGGGATTTTGCTGGCTATGGCGCTTTTTATCGTCGGTGTTTACAAGGGTTTCCCGATCATGATCATCGGCCCGGTCAGTGCGGTCGTCGTACTCCTGTTTTCCGGGCTGCCGATCATCGAAAACATGGGGGAAGCCTATGCGAAAGACTTCGGCGGTTTTGCAACGGACAATTTTTTGCTGTTCTTACCCGCGTGCGTTTTGGGCGCCATGCTGGGTGACTGCGGTGCTGCGGAGGACATCGCGGTGAAAATCTCAAGTCTGACCGAAAAGATGAGTGGAAAAACAGGAAAGTACTGGGTGCTGATGGGATTGTCTCTGATCACCGCGATTCTTTCCTTCGGCGGCGTCAGCGGATTTGTCGTGATCTTTACCATCGCGCCGATCTGCTACTCAATATTTAAAAAGCTGGATATTCCCTGGCATTTTGTCATCGCAGTGGCTGTGTACGGAGGCTCCATGTGGACGGCAATTCTTCCGGGTTCTCCGGCAATACAGAACCTGATTCCTATAAAATACCTGGGAACCGACCCGAAGGCTGCCCCGGTGATCGGTATCCTCTCAGCAGTGACCTGTATCGCTTTCGGCGCTTGGTATATCTGGTTCCAGCTTGGCAGAAACGAGAAGAGAGGTGAAGGTTTTGAGGTCACCGGGGAGCTGATGGATAAAGAGGCGGGGTCCTTAAACAACGCCATTCTTGAAAGAAACTGCTCAAATCTTCAGTTCCTCAAGGCATTGGCGCCTTCCCTTGTTCTGCTGATCGCAATGAATGTGTTTAATATTACGCCCTTCGTATCTTTGACATTGGGCTGCGTCGTATGCTTCGCGCTGTATTACAACAAATTTAAGCACATTGGCAAAACGCTGACAAACGGCTGTACTTCCACAATGAAATCGATTATGAATGTGTCTGCGGTCGTCGGCTTCGGAGCGATTGTCGAGCTTACTCCGGGATTTAAATACGTAGTTGAAAATCTGGATAAAATGCCCGGATCTCCGCTGTTCCAGTTGTGCCTGGCTACCAACATTGTGGCAGGGGTAACGGCCTCCGCTTCCGGGGGCGAGGGCATCGCGCTGAATGCGTTTGCAAATAAGTTCCTCCAGATGGGGGTCCCTGCGGATCAGCTACATAGAATTGTGAATATTTCCTGCTACGGTCTCGACTCCATGCCGTATAACGGCT
>UREO01000364.1 GCA_900546895.1 uncultured Oscillospiraceae bacterium | reverse complement strand
GCGCTTATGGTCTGTCCGCCTGAGTAAAATTGATCTGTCCAGAAATCATACCAGCCTGTGCCGGAGGGCAGATAGCACATTTTTCTTTTCTCCCTGCCGATCGTCCGGCTGCCCTCCTCGTAATACATCGGCTCTGTTACCGGGCACACAAGAATCGCTTCTCCGAACATGAATTCGTCGCAGATATCCCTGGCGGCCGGATCATAGGAAAAATCAAACAGCAGGCTGCGCAGGATCGTATAATGGTTAAAGGTCACACGGCCCGCCATAGAATAAAGATAGGGCATCAGTCTGTATCGCAGTCTGATAAACTGATTGATTGCGTCATAGAAGAGGCCTCCCGGTTCGCCAAAATTCCAGATTTCACGCGGCACATCTGTTCCGTGCGAGCGAAATACCGGGAGAAACGCCGCATACTCCAGCCAACGGGTGTATAGTTCCCGATAAGCAAGGTCCTGAACGCCGTCGTCGTATCCCCCCTGCCAAAACCATAAGGGGGAAGAATTGCCCTGCATGCCGCATCCGCGCTTCCACCACGCGTCCTTTACAACGAAAAAGCCGCCGATATCCAAAGTCCAGTACGGCAATCCGCTCATGCAGAAGTTCAAGCCCTCTGAAATCTGTTTTTTAAGGGTGTCCCATGTTGCGGCAATATCGCCTGACCAGAATACCGTCCCGTACTTTTGCGAACCGGCGGACCCCGACCGAATCAAATTAAGCACCCTGCGCTCCGGCGCAAAGGCGCGCTGGTTCTCATAGATTCCCTGTGCATGCGCCTTTGCATACAGGTTCGCCAGAGCAGGGTCGAGAAATTTTTTATGTTCCTCGCCGACCAGCTGAAACCGCTCCCACGGTTCTCTTTTCATCTCTCCGTTCCAGTCCGGCCCGCTGAAAGGCTCCGCCGAGTCGCACCACCAAGAGTCAAAACCGCTTTTGAAAAGCCCTTTCATTTGCTCCCAATACATTTTGCGGGCGTCTTCCTGAAAGGCATCGTAAGTAGAATGGTCCAGAAGCAGATGACCGGCGGACGCAAATTCTTCAAAATCTTTTCCGCCTTCATTCATATTGGGCCATACGGATATCATTGTGTGAGCGTGCATTTTATGGATTTCATCGGCGGCGACGGACATGTTTGGATATCTCTCCCGGTCGAGGTGCTTGTCGCCCCAAAGGTTTGATTTCCATGTGTTCCAGTCCTGCACGACGCAGTCCAGGGGGACCTTCCGTCTCCGGTATTCGGCAACAACATCCACAAGCTCCTGTTGGCTCCGGTACGCTTCTTTTGACTGGATATAACCGAAAGCCCACTTCGGCAGCAGGGGGCATTCCCCCGTAAGCTCACGAAACCCGGCTATGACATCATCCATGCAGCGGCCATGAATAAAATAATAGTCCAGCTGCTCGACAGTATCCAGAAAAACGTACGAACCACAGGCGTCATCGTTAAAGGTCATTAAGGAACCGCAGTCAAATAAAATCCCATAAGCTTTATCGGACACCAGAAACGGCACCGGGATTTTCATGTTATGCTGGTAAAGATACTGTGCCGTCCCGCGCCGATTGTAATCTCCTTCTTCCGACTGGCCCAGCCCGTGAATGGTTTCGTCCTTTTGCCAGCGGAAAAAGATTTTTGCGCGATACGCGTCCCTGTCATGGTACGGCGCCATGTTTTCAACGGAAGTACGCTCTCCGTCCACGGTTTTTACCCGCTTTACAATTGCCCGATCCCCTTCAAGCGAATATTTTATTACCGGCTCTGCTGCAAGCTCTTTCCCGTTTTCCCTGAGCAGCAACTGCTTCGTATCCGAGTCGCTCCATGTAAACCGGCCGCCGTTTTTTTCAATGGAAAGAAAAATGGAGCCGTTTTGAAAGCTGAATTTCTTCGAATCTTCCGTGATTTTCCAGACAGAGGAAGACCTGGACGAGCGCGAAATCTGCAGTGCTGAAAAGTCTTTTACTTCGGATTGTTTTGTATAGACGCATCGAATGATTCCGTTTCCGTACGATTCCAGAAGCATTGACCCCTTGTCAAGCTTCAGGAAAACCGCGCTTCCCTCGATTTTATACGATTCGATATTCAATCCCGCTCTCCCCTATCCTTTTACC
>UREO01000363.1 GCA_900546895.1 uncultured Oscillospiraceae bacterium | reverse complement strand
ATATATAACATTCTCATAATACTGCTTATAGTTTAGCACATCTGTTTTTATTTGTCAATAGGTTTTTCAAAAATATTTTTTTAAGGGGGATTTTTGATTGGACAGCCGCCTTTCCGCCGTCTTTTCTCTCAACCTGTTTTCCGACCCGACCGCCGCCGCCCAGCTTTTAAGCCTGAATGAAAAAACGGAGCCTCTGGGTCTGACGCTTTCCCCCACGGACGTTTCCGCGCTGATTCAGTCGCGCACCGAAGCGCTCAACGCAAACGGACGCATTGAAATCGGCAGCGCCACCATCGGCCGTCTGGTCGAAGCCTTCTGCGGCTCCGCCTACCTCAGCCAGCAGAATTATTCCCCGGTCCTGCACGAGCTGATCGAGCTGTTTTATTACTATAAAAATGAAACGCTCGACCTGATTTCGGACAATGAGCTGATCGCTTTTATGAAGGACGCCTTTGAAAACCGCTGCGGCGGTTCGCTGGACCTGCTGGCGAACCGGGAACTTCAAAAGCTGGCGGAAAATCTGCGCTTCGGCCGGGAAGACTACACCAATATGGACCCGGAGCCGGACGAGCTGGATGAGGATGAAAAGGAGGATTTGGATGAACAGTAACGCAGCGATCGCCGCTTTTTTAAACCCGGAGGAAATTCAGGATGTGCAGGCCCGCCTGCTGAACATGCTCAGCGAAGAAATTCTTCGGTACACGGGCTACGAAAGCAATTCGGTGCCGGTGGAAACGGCTCAGTCCCTTTTTGAATCCATGCTGTACTGCATGACCGCCTACCTCAACACCCTGCCCGACCCGTACGCCGCGATGCGCGCGTTTGATTTGCAGCAGATTTTTTTCAGCGGGCTGGAGCTTGTCAAGCAGTATGCCGCCGAATGCAAACAGCTTTTAAAGAAAGTGAAGGCGACCCGCGTGCAGACGGAGCTGATCGCCTACAATCATACGATCGATTCCGAAATCAGCCTTCTTCTGAAGGGCTATGACGCCCGGTTTCAGGCGCAAAAGACCACGGAACTCAGCGACATGGCAAACATCAGCTATCCCCTTTTCAGCGACGATCTGAGCGTAACGGGGATTCTCTATATCCGGAATTACCTTCTGGAGCTGCTTGAGGAAAACGAATTCTGCGCCGGGTACGGCAAAAATTATATCCGCAGCCTGCTGCTGACCCACGGGGTCAGGCACCATCTGGACTACCGCGAAATGCTGGTCAATATCAAAGAGTTGATCCTGGAGCAGAAATAGGGGCGGGCCGTACGGCCCGCCCTTCTATGAAAAGCCTGGATTAATAATTGACCGCTCTGCGCTCGAAGTAGGATTGCGGATGCTTGCAGGCGGGGCATTTTTCCGGCGCATTCTTGCCAATATGGATATACCCGCAGTTGCGGCAGACCCAGACGGTCTCTTCCCCCGCTTTGAAGACGATGTCTTCCTCAATATTCTGCAGGACCTTGCGGTAACGCTCCTCGTGGCTCTTTTCCACGGTCGCGATCAGGCGCATGGTCTGTGCAATCTCAGTAAAGCCTTCCTGTTCGGCGACATCGGCAAATTCCTTGTACATTTCCGTCCACTCATACCGCTCGCCGCTTGCCGCGTCGGCCAGGTTGTCCGTCGTCGGGCCTACTGCGCCGCCATGCAAATATTTAAACCACAGCTTCGCGTGTTCTTTTTCATTGTTGGCAGTCTCTTCAAAAATGGCCGCGACCTGCTCGTATCCGTCCTTTTTCGCTTTGGACGCGTAAAAAGTATACTTGTTTCTTGCCTGGGATTCCCCCGCAAATGCAGCCAATAAATTCGCTTCTGTTTTACTTCCTTTTAATTCCATGATAAAATCCTCCTTCAAATAAATTTCCATATAAAATAGAATTTGTTTGCCTGAGTTAATTATACATCAGGAATTCTCCCCAGGCAAGAAAACATCCAATATTTTCTTCCAAAAAACGGGATTTGCCCCCTGCCTCCCTCCGTAAGGGAGGTGGTGCGTCCGGCACGGCGGAAGGAGTTCGTTGGGAAGCCACTGTGCTTCCCAAATTCCTGTTTCTAATCGTTAGCTCTGCCCTCAGGCCGGACGGGCCCCTACTTTCGATCTTGTACGAAAGTAGGCAAAGTACGCGCAGGGGGATT
>UREO01000362.1 GCA_900546895.1 uncultured Oscillospiraceae bacterium | reverse complement strand
ATTATTCCCGCGCGAACAAGGTAAAGGTCATTCTTCACAATAAAAAGGAATATGAGGCGACGGTCGTCGGCTACGACAAAACCTCGGACCTCGCCGTGCTGCGCATCAACGCGAGCAACCTGAGCGCCGCGGCGTTCGGCAACGCGGATCAGCTCGAAATCGGGGACGAGGTGATCGCTATCGGCAATCCGGGCGGCATGGAGTATTCCAGCTCCCTGACGGGCGGCTATGTGTCCGCACTGAACCGCACCATCGAAAGCCACAGCGACAACGGAATGACCTACATCCAGACCGACGCGGCCATCAATCCGGGCAACTCCGGCGGCCCGTTGGTCAATATGTACGGGCAGGTGGTCGGCATCAATTCCAATAAGATTGTCGCCACCGGCTACGAGGGAATGGGGTTTGCCATTCCCGTCAGCAAAGCGAAAACCATTATCGACGATCTGGTCGCGCGCGGATATGTCAGCGGGCGCAGCCGTCTGGGCATTACGGCGACCACCATCACCGATATCCAGTCGCAGCTTTCCGGCTATCCGACCGGCGTGATGATCCGTGAAATCAGTTCGGAAAGCGACCTGACGAAATCCGGCGTCGTCGTGGGCGACGTGATTACCAAGGCGGACGGCCGGGCGGTCGCCAGTATGGACGATCTGTACGCGGTGCTGAATAAGCACAAGGCAGGCGACACCATCTCGCTGACCATTTTCAGAATAAGTACCGGACAGAGTACCACCGGCAGTTCCCGGACGGTGAAAACCAAGCTGTTGGAGGACAAGGGCGAAACACAGGCAAAGTAATGCAAAACAATGCGCCTCGACAGGGCTTTTCAAAGCCGTGCCGGGGCGCTTCTTTTTTTCGGACTACGACGGATTCCAATAGAGAGAGGGAACGAACTCCTTTCGCCGCGACGGGCGCGGCACCTCCCTCACGGAGGGAGGTAGGGATGGGCCGTCCCGTCCTTTCGTTCCGACGGTTTAACGGTGTGTGCCGAGGAAAAACAGCGCGATGGTTCCCGGGCCGGAGTGCGCCCCGATTACCGGGCCGACGTAGTTGGTCACGACGGTCTTGACCCCGAATCTGCTTTTCACCTGTTCCGCCACATAGTCAGCGTCCTTCTGGGAATCGCCGTGGCTGATGAACACGACCTGCGAAGCGGGGTCGATTGCCGTTTCCTCCATATGGTCGACCAGCGCGGTGAGCGACGCGCGGCGGCCTCTGGCCTTTCCCACATTAATCAGGTGGCCTTCGTCGTCCACGTGCAGAACGGGCTTGATGTTCAGCATGGTGCCGATCAGGGCGGTCGTCGCGGAGATTCTGCCCCCGCGTTTCAGGTGGTTCAGGTCTTCCACGGTGAACCAGTGGCAGAGGTGCAGCTTGTTCTCTTCCAGCCAGGCGCGCACCTCGTCGATATTTTTTCCGCTGCGTTTTTTTTGGACGGCATGGTAGATCAGCAGTCCCTGCCCCAGAGAAGCGCAGAGCGTGTCCACGGCGTATGCCCGGCGCTCCGGATATTTTGCCGCCAGCTCCTTGCAGGCCATCTGTGCGGCGTTGCAGGTGTTGCTCAGCCCGCTGGAAAACGCGATGCAGAGCACGTCTTTCCCTGATTGGAGGATCGGCTCCATCGCGCCGGTAAAAGCCTCCACATTCACCGCGGAGGTCGTACAGATTTCTCCCGCACGGATACGCCGGTAAAATTCCTGAAAGGAGAGCTCGCGCCCGTCCAGATAATTGCGGTATTCCTTTTCCGCCAGATTAAAGGAGAGAGGGAGCACGGTAAGTTCCAAATCCCGGGCCATTTCCGCAGTCAGATCACAGGAGGAATCCGTTACTATGACAAAATCGTTCATACGCTTCTCCTTACCTTCTGTAATAAAATTTACTGATAAAAATAACCAGTTTCAAGAATATCTACAGCATTTCCAGTTGATTCTGAAACAAGGTTGTGTTCCTCCCCCGCCTTCGGCGGGGGAGGAACGTGCTTTGTCCAGCAAACTGAAATAAAATTGCTATAAAATTCTCTATGATAAAATATATTTTATCATTTTTCGGTTGAAATATAAGTCGAATCTGGAAGTAATACAGGCTGTCTCTTATACACATCTGACGCTGCCGACGAATTAGACGGTGTAG
>UREO01000361.1 GCA_900546895.1 uncultured Oscillospiraceae bacterium | reverse complement strand
CAATATATCCGATATTTCAACATTGCGCGTGGATAATAGGAAATCGGGTTCATCCTTTCTAAAATCTTGGGTACAAGGCCAATATCTGTATATTATATTCAACGGTACCTCTGGCACAACCAGATTCATCCGGTTGGACTTGGCGTCACCTTCAGACTATACAGTGTTATCTTGCCCTTACACATTCACGGCGGCTTTCTATTCAGATATGGGTGTAGCTGTTAACGGAGAGGATGTGTTTTTCTATGACACCGCATTGTATAGGTACAACATGAGCACCGGAGTGTGGACACAGTTTCCGGCCGCACCAATAGCAGGTTCAGGATTGAGCCTTGTGCTTGCGTCAAACTCAATTTTTGCAGTAGAATGCTCAACTATAGATGATTCACCGATAGCAGAATTGTCAATATAAGAGGAGGTCAATTATGTCAGACACAATCAAAAAGCAGATTATTTTCGCGAACGGCCACGCCTACGATTTGCTGGCCGTCAATGATGACGGAATTTCCAGGCAGCTGCAGGGGCATATTCGATCATGCATTGATGCCCAGTTCCCGGTTGACCAGTTCGACGCGATCAGGGCAGAAATCGCCATTGCGGGCAATCTGGACAGCCTGACCATCACGCGGGATGTAACGCCGGAGGGAGGCGAAACGATGCATAGCGAGTGGGCGCATACCAATTACAATATTGTGCAGCACGTCGGGATTAATACCGTGGAGCTCGCCCCGGCAACCGATACCACCCAGCCGGTAACGGAATCGCGTGTATCGCTGATGCTGGCGCAACTTACGTTTTTAGAGGTACAACAGGCAGCGCAGCAGTCTCAGATTGATGCGCTTGTATTAGCAACATTGGAGGTGTAGTTTTATGTATCAGACATTAATAAGGCTCTATAACGGCGGCGTGGGACCGCTCACCAAGGATGAACTGAAAAAGACGGTTGTCCTCAAATGGATATCCACCGACGAATACCAGCAGATCACGGGGGAAGTGTACATATCGCCGTATACAAATTCATAATTATTTAATTTCAAAAGCAACAGGGGAGGAAACGGATCGTTTCCTCCCCTGTTGCTTTATTATGCCTTTAGAATCCCCTGCAAGACCAGCAATTTTACCAGTTTTAGCTTTCATTTTTTTGCTGAAATTAACCAAAGCTAATATTGACGGATGACAAGGCAATCGCTATAATGTTGTACATAGAACTGTATGACATAAAACATATAATTCCATCCTATCGCGTTTTGTAGAAAGGAAGTGCTGTATGGAAAAGATGCAGATTGGGCTGGAACTTCGCTCGCTGAACAACATGATCCGGCGCTATTTTGAATTTTCTTCTCATAAAAATGAAATTGAAACCATTACCGGCAACAACGGATGGATTATCGGCTATCTTGCCGATAATGCTGACAAGGATATCTATCAGAAGGATCTGGAGGATCACTTTACCATCACCCGTTCCACAACATCGAAAGTACTCAGCCTGATGGAACAAAAGGGCCTGATTCAAAGGCAGGCGGTCGCGCAGGACGCGCGCCTGAAAAAGATTGTCCTCACGGAAAAAGCATGGAAAATCAAAGAGATCATGCGGGAAGACGCAGTGAGGATGGAACGGATCCTGACAAACGGGTTTACAAAGGAAGAGTTGGAAACGCTGTACTCCTACCTGCAAAGGATGAGAGCAAATGTATCCAATATCAATCCGGATCTTTCCTGACATTCAAAAGAACACAAAGGAGATTTTTTATGATAAAGAAGCTTCTCTCCAGTGTGGGGGAATATAAGAAGAACACCCTGCTCACTCCGGCATATGTGACTCTCGAGTCGATCCTTGAAATTGTCATCCCCACGCTGATGGCTTTTCTGATCGACTACGGAATCAACCAAAAAAACATGTCCACTGTTCTTTGGGTGGGGCTTGCGCTGTTTGTCTGCGCGATGGCGTCGCTGCTGACCGGCATTCTTGCGGGCCGAAGCGCGGCGGTCGCTTCTTCGGGCTTTGCAAAGAATTTACGCCGTGACATGTTCTATAACGTGCAGAAATTTTCTTTTTCCAATATTGATAAATTCTCAACCGCCAGTATTATCACACGGCTGACCACCGACGTTACCAATGTGCAAAACGCTTACC
>UREO01000360.1 GCA_900546895.1 uncultured Oscillospiraceae bacterium | reverse complement strand
GATCTGCGCATGTCTCGTGGGCTCGGAGATGTGTATAAGAGACAGATCTGAAAGTCCACGGCCACGCCGTTCTCGTTGCGCACAGGGGTTACCTTTGCGTATTTAACGGCGGACAGGGAATCGACCACGTGAGAGAAGCCCGCAATACCGGTTGCGAAGGTCCTTCTAACATCGGTATCGATCAGCGCCATTTCCGCCGCTTCGTAGTAATACTTGTCATGCATATACTGGATCAGGTTCAGGATATTGACATAAAGTCCCGCAAGCCAATCCATCATGACGTCGTACTTCGCCATCACATCCTCGTAATCGAGAACCTCGGAGGTGACGGGCTTGTAAGCGGGTCCCACCTGCATGCCGCTCTTTTCATCCACTCCGCCGTTAATGGCGTACAGCAGGCACTTGGCAAGGTTTGCGCGCGCGCCGAAGAACTGCATTTCCTTACCGGTCTGTGTCGCGGATACACAGCAGCAGATGCTGTAATCGTCCCCCCAGATCGGGCGCATCACATCATCGTTTTCATATTGGATGGAGCTTGTCTTTACAGAGATATAGGACGCGTATTTCTTATAGCTTCCCGGCAGCTTGGAAGAATAAAGGACGGTCAGGTTCGGTTCCGGCGCGGGTCCCATATTTTCCAGCGTATGAAGGAACCGATAATCGTTTTTGGTCACCATGTGGCGGCCGTCCATTGCAAGCCCCGCCGTTTCCAGCGTAGCCCAGACGGGGTCCCCGGAGAACAGCTGGTTGTAAGAGGGAATACGGGCGAACTTCACCATTCTGAGCTTTAACACCAGATGGTCGATCAGCTCCTGCGCCTCCGCCTCGGTCAGCGTTCCTTCCTCCATATCGCGATGGATATAGATGTCAAGGAACGTGGACACGCGGCCAACGCTCATCGCCGCACCGTTCTGGCTCTTGATTGCCGCCAGATACCCGAAGTACAGCCACTGGACGGCTTCTTTTGCGTTGCCGGCCGGCTTTGAAATATCGAAGCCATAGGCCGCCGCCATTTCCTTCATTTCCTTCAGGGCCCTGATCTGGTCGGAGAGCTCCTCTCTCTGGCGGATGATGTTGTCCGTCATGATACCGGACCCGCAGTAAGAAAGATCCTCTTTCTTCTTTTCAATCAGGTGATCGATGCCGTAAAGGGCAACGCGGCGGTAGTCGCCGACGATACGCCCGCGCCCGTAGGTATCCGGAAGCCCCGTGATGATTTTATTGTGGCGGGCCTTTTTCATTTCAGGCGTGTAGGCGTCAAAAACCGCCTGATTGTGCGTCTTATGGTATTCCGTGAAAATCTTATGCAGCTCAGGATCGGGCGTATAGCCGTAGGTGGTGCAGGCTTCCTCCGCCATCTTGATTCCGCCGTAGGGCATGAACGCCCTCTTTAGGGGTTTGTCCGTCTGCAGTCCCACGACCTTCTCAAGGCTCTTGTCCCCGCTGTCGATGTAGCCCGCTCCGTAAGCGGTGATGCCGGAGACGATCTCTGTCTCCATATCCAGCACGCCGTCCTTCGCTCTTTCCTGCTTCTGCAGCTCCTGTACCTTCCCCCAGAGCTTGTTCGTCGCATCCGTCGGTTCTGCCAGAAAACTCTGGTCCCCGTCATATTGTGTGTAATTGTCCTGAATGAAATCTCTCACATTGACGTCGTCCGTCCAATGCGAGCCTTTAAAGCTTCTCCATTCCTGTCTCATCGTATGACTCCTTTCTGAGATAACGCGCAGTCTTTCCTGCTGTTCCGATGTTCTGACTATAGTTTAGCTGATTTGCTCTGCCGATTCCTTGATTGTAATCAACAATTCAGTATTTCATGCTGTCGGGTTCCTCCGCTTGCGGCGCAGCGTTTCCCTGCGCATCCGAAGCACCGCTTTCCCCGCGAAGAATCCGTTCGGCATTTTTCACGCGCTCCGCACCGGGCGATTCCACTCCTTCCAGAGAATACGGAATGCCAAGCTCTTTCCATTTGTATTGGCCCATGGCATGGTAAGGAAGCACCTCGATCTTCTCCACATTTTTAAGCGAAGCGATGAATTCCCGTGTTCTGCGCAGATAACCGTCATCGTCCGTGATCCCCGGAACAAGTACATACCGGATCCAGACAGGCTTGCCGATGTCGGACAGATACCGGAACAGATCAAGGATATTCCCGT
>UREO01000359.1 GCA_900546895.1 uncultured Oscillospiraceae bacterium | reverse complement strand
TTTCAATTCCGTGCCGAGAAGAATATTTTCATAAACAGTGAGACTGGGCACCAGCTTAAAATGCTGGTGCACCATTCCCAATCCGAGCGCGATGGCATCCAGCGGACTGCCGATCGCGACCTCTTTGCCGTGAAGTAAAATCTTACCTTCTGTGGGACGCAGCAATCCATACAGCATATTCATCAAAGTGGATTTACCCGCACCGTTTTCGCCCACGATACACTTGATTTCCTGCTTTTCCACCGAAATGCTGATCTTATCATTTGCAGTGAAATCGCCAAACTTTTTGGTTAGATCAATCGTTTGAATCATGCTCATTTCAGTTTACGCCCCCAGCGTTTTATTATTTAATGGTTACGTTCGGGTAGGCAGAAGCGTCAAATTTATCGCCGGCCTGTGCATTTACGACCTTAATGTCCGCACCGACTTTTTCTTTGATTTCGTTCAGCTTGGTCTGGATTTCCTTCCACTTTGCCTGTGCCTCGGAGGTTGTGGCAATGTGTTTGCTGATTTCAGACAGATCCGTAATGCCGGTAGCGCCGGAAGCCAGAGAATAGGACTGCAGATTTCCCATACCGGCAAGCTTGCTGGTTGCCAGGGCGTCGCAGATGGTCATGACCGGGACATCGGTGTTTTTCAGCACGCTGGTAAGGACATAGCCCGGCTGCTGAGCGTCTTTGTTGGCGTCAACCTGGATCGCCAGCCTTCCGACTTCCTTCGCTTTGGAGGTAATGCCTTCGCCTACGCCGCCCGCGACGCCGTAAACAATGTTGGCACCCTTGTCGTAATAAGTACCGGCTACCGTGCTTCCCAGTGCGGAATCGGTAAAGCCTGCGTCGTATTTTGCATAGTAGTCATACTTTACGCCCAGTTCCTTCGCCATGTAGTTCACACCGGCGATGTAGCCGTAGGAAAATACGGTAATGCCGTTTGAATTGGTTCCGCCGATGAATCCGAGTGCGCGGCCGCCCTGATCCGGGTCCTTGAATTTGTAGCCATCCGCAAAGAGGACTTTGGCGTTTTCATTTACCAGGACACTCAGCGCACCGGCAAGGAAAGAGCCTTCATGTACGTCGAACAGCACGGAAATAACGTTTTTATACTTCACGGAACCGTCTTCGTTTACATTCGGGTTGTCATTGAATACGACAAAGGTCGTATCGGGATACAGTTCGGCAAGTGGCTTGGAACCGCCGACGCCTTTAATCAAAGCGTCGAAGTCATATTCCAGACTGAAGATCACATTGTATCCGTCTTCCGCAAGGGCTTCCAAAGCGGAGGGAACGCCGTTGGTCGGCTCGACGACCTTGTATTCCACACCGTACTTTTCCGCGGCTTGTTTTGCGCCGCTGACGGCTGCCTGATTGTACCCATTGTCATTCTGTCCCGCAGAATCACAGACAACGGCAATTTTCTTGTCGCTCTTTACGGCGGAAGAGGCTGCCGCGGCCTGACTGCCCTGATCTCCGCTGTTCTTGCTGCCGCATCCCGCCAGGGCGGACGCGCCGATCATCGTGGCCATTACGAGGCAAAGGATTTTTTTCAATGTCTTTTTCATTCTCATTCTCCCCTTAATATAATTAAGTAATCAGTTTAACGCCAGAATAAAACTCACTTGACCTGATTAATGTAGAACTTAAATCTGTCGCTGCGGTAGCAGCACTTGAAATTTTCTATGGGAACCTCCTTGCCATTGACGACGCCATAAGTAACGCAGCCAAAAAGTAAGATCGGGATTCCGGGGTTCACATTCAGATAATCGGCGATCTCATCCGTTGCCAATATCGCCTCTACCGATCGCTTGGCCTTCGTAATTTTCGTGTGATACTGCTCTTCCAGTACTTTGTACAGGGAATCGCTTGAGAAGTCAAATTTTTCAATTCCGGGAAATAATTTATAAGGAAGATATGTCTCCGTGTGGTTGATCGGCTCATTATCCGCGTAATAAATTCTTTCCAGCCGGAACACCTTGTCGTTTTCCGCGATTTCCAGTGTATGGCACCTTTTCCGGTCCGCCTGAATCACGGATGCCGATATCACCTTTCTTCCGGGCGTCATTCCCAAATTGATCACATCCTGTGTACAGCTGGTAATGGAAATAAGGTCCTGACTGTAATCGTCAGATTTTACGTATGTCCCTTTGCCCTGCACCTTATAC
>UREO01000358.1 GCA_900546895.1 uncultured Oscillospiraceae bacterium | reverse complement strand
GGACAGAAGCAGCGCCTTTCCATTGCGCGCGCACTGGTAAAAAAACCGCCTGTCTATATTTTTGACGACAGCTTTTCCGCACTCGATTATAAAACCGACGCGGCTCTGCGCTTTGCGCTGAAAAAACACACGGGCGAGAGCACCGTTCTGATTGTGGCGCAGCGTGTCAGCACGATTATGAGCGCCGAGCAGATCATTGTACTGGACGAAGGAAAAATCGTAGGAATCGGCACGCATCAGGAGCTTTTAAAGTCCTGCCCGACTTATTATGAAATTGCGTCGTCACAGCTTTCAAAGGAGGAACTGGCATGAGTGAAACAACCTCCCGGCCGCGCAAGTCGATTCCGGGCCGCGGTCCCCGCGGCATAACAATCCAAGGGGAAAAGGCCAAAGACTTTAAGGGAACGTTCAAAAAACTGGTCCGCTACATGGGCAAATATAAATTTTCGCTGATTACCGTCCTCGTTTTCGCCGTGGCGTCCACTGTGTTTTCCATTGTGGGCCCGAAGATTCTGGGCAGCGCGACCAACGCGCTTTTTACCGGCATCATGAGCCAGATTACCGGTGCGGGGACCGGCATCGACTTCGGTTATATTGCGGGCATCATGCTGTGGCTAATCGGCCTGTACCTGATCAGTGCGCTGTTTTCCTATGTCCAGAGCTTTGTTATGACCGGCGTATCCATGAAGGTAACTTATCAGCTTCGGCGTGAAATCGCCGCCAAAATCCAAAAACTGCCGTTTCAGTACTATGACACGACCAGCAACGGCGAAGTGCTTTCCCACATCACGAATGATGTCGACGCCATCAGCCAAAGCCTGAATCAAAGCATTACGCAGATCATTACCTCCGTCACCACCATCCTCGGAATTCTAATCATGATGCTGACCATCAGCTGGCAGATGACGCTGGTTGCGCTCTGCATTATCCCCGCTTCCCTGAGCTTTATCCTGACGATTGTCAAAAAATCACAGAAGCATTTTATGGCCCAGCAGACTTACCTTGGACACGTCAACGGCCATATTGAGGAAATGTACGCCAGCCATGTTGTGGTCAAAGCCTTTAACGGAGAGGCCGAGTCGACCAGAACCTTTGAAGATTACAACGATACGCTGTACTCCTCCGCGTGGAAAAGCCAGTTCTTGTCCGGCATGATGATGCCCGTCATGAGCTTCATCGGCAATCTGGGCTATGTTGCGGTCTGCATTTTAGGCGGATATCTTGCCGCAAACGGCAGGATTTCCGTCGGCGATATTCAGGCGTTCATTCAGTATGTCCGCCAGTTTACGCAGCCGATGACGCAGGTCGCCAATATTTCCAACGTCCTGCAGCAGACCGCGGCCGCGGCGGAGCGTGTGTTCACGTTTTTGGAGCAGCCGGAGGAGGTACCGGAAAGCGGTTCCCCGATCAGCGTCAACACCGGCGACGGCCCGGATACGGAGCTGAACGTACACATTCAGGGAAGCGTTCAGTTCGCGCACGTCCACTTCGGGTATCATCCGGATAAGATCATCATCAACGATTTCTCGGCAAATATCCAGCCGGGGCAGAAGGTCGCCATTGTCGGCCCGACGGGCGCCGGAAAAACCACGATGGTCAAGCTTCTGATGCGTTTCTACGACGTGAACGAGGGCGCGATTCTGGTTGACGGCTACGATATCCGCGATTTCAAGCGCAACGATCTGCGCTCCCTGTTCGGCATGGTCCTGCAGGACACCTGGCTCTACAACGCCAGCATTGCGGACAATATCCGTTACGGCAGGCTGGACGCTACGGACGAGGAGGTCATCGCCACAGCGAAGGCAGCTCAGGTGGACCATTTTGTACGGACGCTGCCGGACGGCTACAATATGATTCTCAACGAAGATACCAGCAATGTGTCTCAGGGTCAGAAGCAGCTTCTGACCATCGCCCGCGTGATTCTCGCCGACCCCCAGATTCTGATTCTGGATGAGGCGACCAGTAGCGTGGATACCCGTACCGAGCTTTTGATTCAGAAAGCCATGGATCATCTGATGAAGGGCCGTACCAGCTTCATCATCGCCCATCGGCTTTCCACCATCCGCGACGCCGACACGATTCTGGTCATGAAGGACGGCGATATTGTGGAGCAGGGCAACCATGAGGAATTGCTCGGAAAAAATGGATTTTATGCAAACCTGTAC
>UREO01000357.1 GCA_900546895.1 uncultured Oscillospiraceae bacterium | reverse complement strand
TGGTGCCGAAGATACTTGGCTGGTAACGGCCCGGGACAATAGGAAGGTGCCAACATAATAAAAGCAGTCACCCAATAGGGTGGCTGTTTTTTTATGTTCCGGGGATTCCGGGCTTGCAATTCTCCCTCGAAAAAGGTATAATGAATTTAACGGTTTAAAGCATAAAGTTACGAAAGTGTATTACGGGAAGATTTTCCGCACGCGGAAAAAAGGGTATGAAATTATGATTATTGTAATGAAAAACGGGTCGACGAAGCAGGATGTGGATAAAGTCATAGAGGCTTTAAAAGAACATGGCCTTGGCGCGAACCTTTCCACCGGTTCCCAGGCGACAATCGTCGGCGTCCTGGGCGATAAAGCGAAGCTCGGCGGGTTTGACTTTGAGCTGATGGACTGCGTTGAAAAATGCGTCCCCATTATGCATTCCTATAAGCTGGCCAGCCGGGAGATGTGCCCGGACGGACGCGTGGTACAGGTGGGGGAAGAGGTCATCGGCAGGAAGAAGCTGGTGATGATGGCCGGTCCTTGCGCGGTCGAAAGCGAGGATCAGATTACACAGGCCGCCGTCGGCGTAAAGGCGGCGGGCGCTCATTTTCTGCGCGGCGGCGCTTATAAGCCAAGAACCTCCCCTTATTCGTTTCAGGGGATGGAGGAGGAAGGCCTGAGGCTGATGCGGAAAGCTGCGGACGCCTGCGGCCTGAAGGTGGTCAGCGAGATCGTGGCGCACGACCAGATCGACACTGTGGGAAAATACTGCGATATGCTTCAGATCGGCGCGCGGAATATGCAGAACTTCCGTCTGCTGCGCGAAGTGGGGCGCTCTAAAATCCCCGTGCTGCTCAAACGCGGCATTTCTTCCACGGTGGAGGAATGGCTGGACGCTGCGGAGTACATTATGAGCGAGGGCAACTACAATGTTGTGCTTTGCGAGCGCGGCATCCGCACCTTTGAAACCGCGACGCGCAATACGCTGGACGTTTCCGCCGTGCCGGTGGTCAAGGAGCGCAGCAGTCTGCCGATTATTATCGACCCGTCCCACGCGGCGGGAAAATCAAGGTATATTACGTCCCTGTCGCTCGCGGGAGTCGCCGCGGGCGCCGACGGGTTGATTATCGAGGTGCATCCCAACCCCAAAGTCGCGATGAGCGACGCCGCACAGCAGCTTACTCCGGAGGCTTACGCCGCCCTGTTTCAAAAGGTGGGTGCGCTCGCGCAGGCCATAGGAAGGGAAATGCAATAACAGTTTTAAGAGGCCGAGTTATTCGGTCTCTTTTTTTATGATAAGTTAATCTTTATGCTTCGGATAAATCCGCAGTGTGGAAATCGGATGCTCCGGCTTCTTTTCCAGAAAAAGGGCTTCCGTTTCTTTCTGGGCGTCCTGCAAATCGCGGATAACGTCGGTTACACGGTTAAATAGAAGATCATACATTTTCCGATAAGGTTCCACTTTTATCACCCTATTGCATTTTAACCTAATTCAGGTTAAAATGCAATACTCTGAAACAGGTTAAACTAAACTTGTTTTAGGGTGATGAAATGTATAGAAGGATTCGTGAATTAAGAACAGATCATGATTTGTCGCAAACAGAATTTGCTCAAATACTGGGGATGTCGCAGACCGGCTACTCAAAATATGAAACAGGCGAAAACGATATTCCAACCGAAATTCTTATCGCAATCGCAAATTACCATCGGACAAGCGTGGATTATCTTTTGGGCCTTACCGATATCAGGGAAGCTTATCCTCGAAAAAAGAAATAAAAATGATGGTGTATCCTGTCGGGCGGAGGAATGTTATGGTTTATGATAGAATGAGGGAATTGAGAGAAGACCGGGACTGGACACAGCAGCATGTTGCCGATTTGCTGTTTATCAATCGGAGGACTTACTCCGCCTATGAAAACGGAGTCAACGCAATGTCCCCCGAAATACTGATGAAATTGTCTGAAATATACCAAACCAGTGTAGACTATCTTTTGGGCCTTACCGATGAAGAAAAGCCCTATCCGAAGAAAAGGGCTTTATAACGGGTCTTATTCCGCCCACGCGCCGGGCGGGTCCGCGACGGAGGGAGTTTTGGAGCATTCCGCTCACGATTTAATGTAAGCCGGCTGGAAGCGTCGCCGCAGGCGCTTGCCGACCGCATGGTCCTGTAGGCGCTTCCTGATCGGAAGTCCGCATCTCCGCAAGCTAAGGGTTACTTGTCAGCTTTGCCCTCAGGCCGGGCGGGCCCCTACTTTCGATCTTGTCCGAAAGTAGGCAAAGGACGCGCAGGGGGATTTTTAATTCCCGGCGGGAGGGTTCCATAAAATCCCCCTGCA
>UREO01000356.1 GCA_900546895.1 uncultured Oscillospiraceae bacterium | reverse complement strand
ACGGATACGTGCGGGGAACGGACGCCGTCAGTATGCAGCGGGACCTCTTTACTTATACTCTCCCCGAAAAAACGGCAAAGCATATCGAAGAGCTGGCGGAAAAGGGGATTACCTTTCCTCCCTTTTCCATGCCGTATATGGAAAAACTTCTGAGCTTTGTGAGCCGTGAATTCGACGCCGGCTGGGTCCGCAACATTCTGATGGCCCTGCGCAATCGGGAGGCTGAGGATACGATACTGCTTGCGACGGACCGGGAAGATAACGTCATCGGCTACTGTATGCGCAAGATTGACGGGCATGACGCGCGGTTCGGCCCGATCGGTGTGGCGGAAGCCCTGCGGTCGGAAGGGCTCGGCGGCGTTCTGATCGACCTTCAGATGATGGAAATGAGAAAACGCGGCATCTATTATCTTTACTTTCTCTGGACCCACGGGGCCGCCATGCGTTTTTATGAGCGCCACGGCCTGAAGGTATACCGTACCTATCAGCTGTACCGCAAAAAAATTTAATTCGGAGATGATGGAATATGGGAGATTATAAGAGGGTAATCTGTATTGGGGCGCATCCCTTGGACGCGGAGATCATGGGGGGACCGATGCTGATACGCTACGCGGCGCGCCATGCGCACTGCACGCTGGTCCATGTGACAAAGGGAAGGCTGACCGACCCGAAGGCAACGGAGAAACAGAAAAAGGAATACGATCTCGCGCTTCACCGCGAGATCGCCGCGGCAGCGGCGGCACTGAACAGCGACTGCTATGCGATGGACTATCTTTCCGGCGAGCTGCCGGAGACGGGAGAATTCATTTCCCTTCTGGCGGACTATCTGCGGGAACAGAAAGCGGACTGTGTGATTACTCACGCCCGCGGTACCCTGCACCCCAGGCATTATTACACGTATGAGACCGTGACGGAGGCCGTGCGCCTGCTGCGGCGGGAAGGACGGAAGATTCAGCTGTTCTACGGTGAAAACTGTGAAGACCTGGCGGGCTTTACCCCGACGGTCTATCTTTCCATGACCCGGGAGGAACTGGATCAATGGTTTGCGGCACTCCGGCAATATCGTATCTTTAACGGCGAAGTCAACGACATGCCGTATTTTGAATACTATCATTCCATGGCGATCATCCGGTCTGTGGAGGCCGGGGAGCACGGCTTTGCCAAGGCATATATGCACGGCGCGCTGACCGACAACGAATAATTTATCTAATCAGAAACGAGGGATGACAATGAAAAAGATTGTTTTACTATGTGTGGCGGGTATGTCTACCAGCCTGCTGGTTTCCAGAATGCAGAATGCTGCGAAGGAAACCGATTTTCCCTGCGAGATTCAGGCTTACGGCGTAGCGGAGGCCCCGAATGTGATCCCCGATGCGGATGTCGTTTTACTGGGGCCTCAGGTGCGTTATATGCTGTCAAAATTAAAAAAAGAATATCCCGATAGAAAAATCGAAGCCGTTGATATGCGAATCTATGGAATGGTGGACGGCAAACAGGCTCTTATGCAAGCCAGAAAAATTATGGAGTGTTGAAAATATGCAGGAAATGGATCTGGAATCTACCCTTTTTGAGATCATAACAGAAGTGGGAAGCGCCCGAAGCTTGTATATTGAGGCGATACAGGCGGCTCGCGAAAAGGAGATTGATCAGGCAAAGGAACTGATCCGCGAAGGACAGGCTGCCTTTCACAAGGGGCATCATATTCACGCGGACCTGATCCGGGAAGTGTCCGGGGAAGACCATGTTCCCGTTTTTCAGAAGGATGAACGGATCATGCTTCTGGCGCACGCGGAAGACCAATTGATGAGCGCCGAGGCTTTTGGCATTCTGGCGGAAGAATTTCTGGCGCTGTATCAGGCCATGAATGACAAAGGAGTTTTATAATGATGGATCTTTCCCACTTTACTACCGAAGCAAGAAACCCGGAAACGATGAATCTGGACAGGATGTCCGCTATGGAAATTGTTTCTGTGATGAACCGCGAGGATGAAAAGGTGATTGCGGGCGTACGTGCCGTTATGCCGCAGATCGCAAAGACGGTCGAGTATACCGTGGCCAGCCTGCAGTCCGGCGGAAGAATCATTTATATCGGCGCGGGAACCTCCGGAAGGCTTGGCGTTCTGGACGCTTCCGAGTGTCCGCCGACGTTCGGCGTTTCCACAGACACTGTCGTCGGATTGATTGCCGGCGGGAAGGGCGCTCTGATTGAGGCCGTAGAAGGCGCGGAAGACAGCTGTATATTGGGCAGGGAGGACCTGGAGCGGATCGGGCTGAAGCCTGTCTCTTATACACATCTGACGCTGCCGACGAATTAGACGGTGTAG
>UREO01000355.1 GCA_900546895.1 uncultured Oscillospiraceae bacterium | reverse complement strand
CGCTTTGAATGTCGTTCAGGTTCAAAATATCCGTCAGCTTTTCACTGTAATCAACGTCGTCCAATTTCGGACAGCCGATCAGCGTAATTTTATTTTTCATAAACTGATGAATATTCGGGCAGGCATAAGCCGTGCAGTCCGCGCAGATGACGATGTGCGCGTTTTCAAAATACGGGGCATTCGGCGCGACCAGCTTCAGCTGGCACGGCCACTGGCGCAGCTCCGAGCGGGCGGCTGCCGGAGCCGCCGGTTGGACCGGGGCGGACGCGCGGTCAAACGTCTTCATGCGCATGGACGGACACCCCCCGAAAGAAGGCTGAACCGCCTTCTGTTTCATTTTGGCGTCTACCATTTCCTGATCGTACTCCCCGGCTTCGCGCTCAATAATCCGGATCGCGCCGGTCGGGCATTCGGGGAGACAGTTTCCGAGTCCGTCACAGTAGCTGTCACTGATCAGGGTTGCTTTTCCATTTATCAGCTGCAAAGCGCCTTCGTGGCAGGCGCTGATGCACAGGCCGCAGCCATTGCATTTATCAGAATCAATCTGAACGATATGTCTTTTCATTCAACGTTCCTCCATTTGTTTTGTTGGCCTCAGTATATCATTCTGCCTTTATTATTTCGGTATCCACGGCTACAAAAATTAATTTATTTGAAATTTTTTTGACAACGAATATACTAAATTTTAAGAAATATCGCGATTGGCCGTGCGACATCTCCCTTTTCTGCAAAGCAAAGCGGCCGGGAACGATATCGTTCCCGGCCGCTTTGCTTTGTTATGGTGAATGAACTTGTAATCAGAAGGTGACGTCTTCGCCGTAATAGGCGCAGGTAAGGACTTTCAGCATATTTTCCGCGTCGGTCTCCCTTGGGTTGGAGCCCGTACAGGGGTCGCTGACGGCGTTGACCGCTATTTCCTTGCAGTGTGCCTTGAAATCTTCCTCGCTGACGCCGTTTGCCTGATAGGTCTGGGCAATATTGAGCTTTCTGTTCAGCTCGCGGACCGCTTCCACAAGGGAATTGGTCAGCTGTTTGTCCGTAGCGCCCGGCAGGCCGACTTCTCTGGCAATCTGAGCGTATCTTTCCATGCAGGCTCTGGAGTTGTACTGGATGACGTTCGGCAGCAGGATGGCGTTGCAGCAGCCGTGCGGAATATGGAACACCGCGCCCGTCTTATGGGCAAGGCTGTGAGAGATTCCCAGGAGCGCGTTGGAAAACGCCATGCCGGCAAGGCACTGGGCGATATGCATTTTGCCGCGTGCCTCGGCGTCGCCGTGGTAGGAATCAAGAATACTGTCAAAGATGCTGGAAATCGCCTTGAGTGCCAGCGCGTCCGAAAAGTCCGAACGGGCGGAGGCAACATAGGCTTCGATCGCATGGGTCAGGGCGTCCATACCGGTATGCGCGGTCAGAGTTTTCGGCATGGTCATTGGGATATCGGAATCCAGAACCGCAATATCCGGCGTAATTTCAAAGTCGGCAAGAGGATACTTGATATTGGTGGAATAGTCCGTAATCACGGAGAAAGCCGTCACTTCCGAAGCGGTTCCGCTCGTGGAGGGAATGCCGACAAAAATTGCTTTCTTTCTGAGCTTCGGCATAGTGAAAGGATTCTTGATATCGTCAAAGGTTTTCTCCGGATATTCGTAGAACACCCACATCGCCTTTGCAGCGTCCATAGGGGAACCGCCGCCGATGGCAACGATCACATCCGGCTCAAACTCGCGCATAGCCTTGGCGCCGTCGTATACTCTTTCGATAGACGGGTCCGGCTCGACACCGTCATAGATCAAGGTCTGCAGGCCGGCATCTTTCAAAACATCATCCAGCTTCTGCAGGAATCCGGTTTTTCTCATGGAATGGCCGCCGGTCACAATAAAGGCTTTCTGATAGCCCTTCAGATTTTTCAGCTCGCTGATTGCATTCGGTCCAAAGTAGATGTCTCTTGGTAAGGTGAATCGTGCCATAAATGTTCCTCCTAAATTCATTTTTTATTCATAATTGTTAAAATTATAACAATCTTTGTTTATTTATTATCATACCACTTCATTCTGCGATTTTCAAGGTGTTTTACTCCTTTTATTTAGTATGATTTCCCTGTTGGATTTTTATGTAACTCCAAATAAAAAAGCCGGGTTTTTGCCCTCTTGTTTGTAAATCAGCTTTACAGCAATTCCATTTCAGTTTGCAAAAAAAAAGTTCCTCCCCCCGCCGAAGGCGGGGGGAGGAACGCAATTTTATTGCAGAATCAGCTGGAAAGGCTGTAATGATCCTCGCGGAAAATACTTCTGATAGGGAGTCCCTGAAAAATTATCCCGATTACTTTTTGCTTAGGCCCCATAA
>UREO01000354.1 GCA_900546895.1 uncultured Oscillospiraceae bacterium | reverse complement strand
TTCAGCATCAGTTGGGATATTTTCAACCAGAAAGATGAAAATCCAAGCGATAATCAAAAGGCCTTTGTCCTTCGGATCAGTAGTGCCGGACTTGATTTGCAGGGCAGAGAGATCGGGCTGTCCCTCGTTAATCTGTCCACGCAAGGAAAAAAGAAGCTGACTTTTGACCATGTGGTCGAAGGGCAATGGAATCTAAATTTCAAGCTGGATTACAGCTCGGATACCAAAGATTTGGCAGTGGATAAGGAAGCGCATTATACCGGCTATACGTCTACTATAAAAAACATCAGCCTATCCCCGCTTTCGGCGGCCGTCACTTCTGTTTACGAAGAAAATTCCCAGTCAGATAAATCCGTTGATGTTCCACCCCTGCCCGACTTGATCGTTGCTTATCGCGACGGCACAACGCAGACCATACAGCAAAACGGCCCGGGGAGCGGAGGAAAAAACGGCTTCACTTCTCTCTATTGCTTTGATGCCCCGATTGAGCTGTCCAATGTAGCCTCGATTGCACTGGGCGATCTTACTATCCCGATTTCCTGAAAAACAAACGCGCAAATACAATTATAATATAGCTGAAAGGAAGAGCTTCCGTTTGCTGATCAGGCGGAAGCTCTTTCCTCGTCTGCACGGGATTCATTTCTTCGGAGCCTCTCGATTTTGCGCTGGATGATTCGGAGAAAAAAGGCAGCACGCTTTGGACCTGTGTTTAGCGGTACCCGCCAGGCTGGTGATATCAGGACACCGATTTGCTATTATGAGCTTGACCGTATATAATAATATGAGTATTGAACAGGCGGCCACGGGAAAAGCCGATAGCTACTATGGACTTTTGAGGTGAGCGAAATGAAATATCGTATCAGCGATGCGGCTCGGATCCTCGGAATAACGCCGGGTGCACTGCATTTTTTTGAGAGCGAAGATATCATAAGGGCAAAAAAGGAAAACAATGGATATCGTTATTATGACGAAGAGGATATCTTTCGTTTGCTTTCTTACTTTAAATATCATTCCATGGGTATTCCGCTCAAAGATATCGGAAAGCAATTCAGCGGAAAGGAAAAAGATCGCAATAAGGTAATTGGACGCGTTCGACAAAGCCGGGATAAATATATAGAAAAAATTGCTTATTACCAACATCTCTGCCAACTGATTGAGGATTATCTGAACGAATGCGATAAAATTCCCGCGCTGTTGAGCAGTTACGAATTTTCCCAAAGCCCGGAGCTGATTTTTATAAATTTCGGGCAGGATGGCTGGATTTCTCTTCAGAAGCATCAACAGGAGCAAATTCACAGCTGGGTCGACGCCATGCCCGCAACACGTCTTTCTGTTCTTTGCACCGAATGGAAGAATCCGTCTTATCAATCAACAGCAGTCCTTGGCTATTCGATAAGGCCCGAGGAAGCGAAAGAGTTAAATTTGCCATACGACGAAGAGAATGCAATTGTTTTGCCTCCCCTTCCCTGCTATCATACGATCGTCATTGCCGATTCGGATTTTGCTTACTCACCCGGGAAGATTTTTATTGAAACTTTACAGAACATCCGCAAGCGCAATCTGGTTCCCTCTTCCGCGCCTTTCGGAAATATTTTGCTGGTAGATGTAGACGGTCTTGTCAAGCATCCCATTGTGGATTTATGGTTTCCCATCCGGTAATCCTAATCCTGAAACAAAAAAGCACTTCCCCTCCCGCTATTGTTCGCGGGCCGGGAAGTGCTTTTTGCTAGAAATTTCAATCTATCTCTTGACTTAATAGTTACTATTGACATTATACTTAATATTGTTATTAAATTAACGGCGCAAAACGGTCAATCAGCATTAAGGTTAAAATTCAAATGAGGTGATTGGAATGAACAAAAAGTATCAGACATTGTTTGAGCCGATTAAGATCGGCACAGTCGAACTGAAAAACAGATTTTGTCTTGCCCCGATGGGTCCGCTTGGGCTGGCCGACGCGGAAGGCGGTTTTAACCAGCGCGGAATCGATTATTACACGGAACGGGCAAAGGGCGGTACGGGCCTGATTATTACCGGCGTTACCTTTTCGGATTGCAAAGTGGAAAAGCAGAGCATGCCAAACTGCCCGAATTCCACCTATAACCCCGTCCATTTTGTGAGAACCAGCCGCGAAATGACGGAGCGCATCCACGCTTACGGAAGCAAGGTCTTTCTGCAGATGTCGGCCGGTTTCGGCCGCGTGACGATCCCTACGAATCTGGGGGATTTTCCTCCGGTCGCGCCGTCTCCGATCCAGCACCGGTGGCTGAATAAGACCTGCCGTCCGTTGGAAGTGGAAGAGATTAAAAGCATTGTAAAATCGTTCGGCGACGGAGCCTTTAATGCAAAGCGCGCC
>UREO01000353.1 GCA_900546895.1 uncultured Oscillospiraceae bacterium | reverse complement strand
GATCTAATCAGGCTGAACGCAAAGATGAAAATACAGATGCCGATGACCAGACGGCTCAGGATTTTGCTGAGCTGATTCAGCTTGATCTGGAGCGGGGTAACGTTGTCCTTCGCGTTTGCAAGCGCGTCGGCGATTTTCCCCATTTCGGTATCCATTCCGGTAGCAACAACCACCGCTTTTCCGCGTCCGTAAACGACGGTGCTGCCCATGTAAGCCATATTTTTACGGTCGCCGAGCGGCACTTCCTTCTCTTTCTTCAGCGTCAGCGTCTGAATAATCTTGTTGACCGGCACCGACTCTCCCGTCAGGGCAGCCTCTTCGATTTTTACGCTTGCGCTTTCAATCATACGGCAGTCGGCCGGGACGGCGTCGCCCGCTTCCAGCAGAACCACGTCGCCGGTGACCAGATCCTCGCTTTTCATCGTAACGACGCTGCCGCCGCGCAGGACCTTGGAGGTCGCGGCGGACATTTCCTGAAGCGCTTCGATCGCTTTTTCCGCCTTGCTTTCCTGATAGACACCAAGCACCGCGTTAATCAGAACAACGATCATAATAATAAAGACATCCGCAAAGGATTCGTGCGCGTAAGATGCGGTAATGCCTGAAATGACCGCGGCAACGATCAGGATGATGGTCATCGGGTCGCCGAGCTGCTGAACAAACCGCTTCAGCACGGAAACCTTTTTGCCTTCGGCCAGCTTGTTCTTTCCGTCACGCTGCAAACGGGAATCCGCGTCGGCCTGTGTCAGACCCTGCGGGCTGCTTTGGACCTGCTCAAGGACCTGATCCAAATCTGTTAAATAGTACTTCATGCGTAGTTTCTTCCTCTCATTCATTCAACTGATGATTATGATATGTATTATAATAAAAAAAACTCATGTACAGCCCATACAAAGCTATACATGAGTCTTGTTCATTAAGGCAAGCCAGACCGGAACGGTCATGCTGTTGACTTGACACATGCGACGGAGCGCATGCAAACTACTCCCTCAAGAAATATTGTTTTTATGTTTTTTTATCATATCATCTATCAGGCTCTCTGTCAACAGGATTTCATCAACAAACACCGTAATTTACATGCTTTTAAGCTGAATTTTACAACATTTGATCGCGGAAAAAAAGAATTGACAGCGGCTAAGAAAATAGTATAATTTGAATATATTTCAGCGGAAAAGAAACAGCACAGCAACAATACTGTATTATCAAATCCATGGAACAGCTTTACTGAGTATTTTGCGCACGGGGGCAACGGTTAAAAAACATTGATAAAAAAATTCAGGACATCAGAAAGTGAGTGAGGCTATGGAGTATCGAAGGGCGACGATCCACGATGCTGGCCAGCTGGCGGGAATCAGAGTGGAGATGCGAAACGAAAGGGAAAATCCTCAAAATTCCGGCACCGCCGAATTTTACGCGAACACCTATCGCTATTTTGAACAGCATCTTGCAAACGACAGCTTTGTCGCATGGGTTGCGGTTCAGGATGAAGAGATCATCGCGACCAGCGGAATCGTGTTCTATTCGATTCCCCCGGTTTATTCCAATATCACGGGCTCTGTGGCGTACATCATGAACATGTATACAAAACCGGCGTACCGGAACAAAGGGATTGCTTCCACTCTTTTAAGCCGTCTGCTGGAGGAAACACGTGCCAGAAATTGCATGAAAATTACGCTGAACGCTTCCGAAATAGGAAAGCCGCTGTATGAAAAATACGGCTTTCAGGAAGCAAAAAATAACATGGAGTATTCTCTGACCTTTTGATCGGTATCGGTCGGCCGGAAAAGCTCTTCCCGCAAAACGGCGCTGATTTCAGGGAAAATCAGCGCCGTTTTTATCATGCTTTCAGACGGAATCCTTCCGTACGGCCCGTATGTTCCCGAGAAGCTGGGAAAGCATTTCCTTAAGACGAAGGGCCTCTTCCGGAGCAAGGCCCGTACGGCAAAACATCTTCTGAGGAAGGTCCAGAAAATGTTCTTTCAGGCTTCTTCCCTTTTCCGTCAGGCAAACCTGTACACTCCGCTCGTCGCGGGCACTGCGTGCGCGTTCGACAAGCTCCAGCTTTTCCAGTTTTTTCAGAAGCGGGGTCAGGGTGCCGGAATCCAGAAGCAGCCGGCTTCCCAGCTCCGATACGCTGAGATCGTCCTTTTCCCACAGCACCAGCAAAGTGATGTACTGCGTATACGTAAGGCCGTACGGTTCAAGATACGGCTTGTACAGGCGGATCACTTCCTTTGAACACGCATAAAGCGCAAAGCAAAGCTGGCTGTCAAGCTTTAACAGATCGTCGGGCTTCACATCCAAATTACAAACACTCCTTAATTGCGGGTTCCATTTCCTCGGGCGTCATCGTCGGTTCAAACC
>UREO01000352.1 GCA_900546895.1 uncultured Oscillospiraceae bacterium | reverse complement strand
GCTCCTGCTGAACTTCTTTATGCCCGCGGAGCCTTTTTACGCCGGGCTGTTCATGCTGATTTCCGGCATATCCTCAAACCTGTCCCACTCCAACCTTACGCGCGGGTTCAAGCTGCTGGGGGTCGCGCTTATAGTCACTCTCGCGACCTGGTTCGTCCTTCCGGATGAGCTGATCGTGTTCGGCATCCTGCATTTTCTGGCGGTCTGCATGATTCTTTACGGGTTGCTGAAACCGGTTGCCGACCGCTTCCGCTTCTCGTGGGCGGCGGTCGCCGTCTGCGCGCTGCTGTACCTTTTGACCATGGGGATTTCAAGGGGGTACCTCGGCCTTTCGCCGGAATGGGGGGTGACGCTGTCTCCTTCCCTGTACCATACCGACTGGCTGGCGCCGCTCGGCCTTTACAGCGATACGTTCCGCAGCGCGGACTATTTCCCGCTTTTCCCGTGGATGTTTGTGTTTGCGGCGGGTACTTTTCTGGGCAAGCTTGCCGCGCAGGAGCGGTTTCCGGCGTTTATGTACCGTTCTCGCGTGCCGTTTTTCTCCTGGCTGGGGCGGTACGCGCTGATTATTTATGTGGTTCACCAGCCGGTGATCTACGGTGTGTGCTACGCCGTATCCGCCGTTGTGCGGTGGATCCTCAGCTGAGGCTTCGGAAACTCCTTCCGGCGCCCGGACCGGCAGATCCTGACTGAGGGCGTTTCCGTATTTTGCTATGAATTATAATTTTTTGGAGGATATTTATGGATTTTGCGTTATTGATCGCGGAACAGTTTCATTTACAGCAGTGGCAGGTGCAGAAGGTCATTGAGCTGATCGACGAGGGGAATACCATCCCGTTTATCGCGCGTTACCGTAAGGAAGCGCACGGCTCGCTGGACGACCAGATGCTGCGCGAGATTTCGGAACGGCTGGAGTACCTGCGCGCACTGCAGAAGCGCCGGGAGGAGGTTACGGACCTGATTACCGCCGCCGAATGTATGACGGAGGAAATCGCCGCCGCACTGGCCGCCGCGTCCACCCTTTCCGAAATCGACGATATTTACCGGCCGTTTCGCCCCAAGCGCAAAACGCGCGCGTCCGTGGCAAAGGCGAAGGGCCTTGAGCCGCTTGCGGACGCGATTTTTGAGCAGAAAAAAGACAGCGCCTACCCGATCGATATGGCGGAAAGCTATGTGAACGCGGAACTGGGCGTGGAAACGCCGGAGGACGCGCTCGCGGGTGCGCTCGATATTATTGCGGAGCGGATTTCCGACGACGCGGGTATCCGCAAGCGGCTGCGCGTGGTCGCCATGGCGCAGGGAGAGGTGGTATCCAAGGCGGCGAAGCCGGACGAGGATTCCGTTTACGCGCAGTATTACGACTTTCGCCAGCCGGCGGCGAAGATTGCCGGACACCGCGTGCTGGCCATCGACCGCGGGGAGCGGGAGGGTTTTCTGAAAGTAAGCGTGGAGCTGGAGCGCCTGAGGGGGTTAAATATTGTTTGCTCCGCGAGCGTGAAGGGGAACGGCCCCTGTACGCAGGCTGTACAGGAGGCCGCGGAGGACGCCTACGACCGGCTGATCTTCCCGTCCATCGAGCGCGAAATCCGCAACACCCTGACCGAGGCCGCGGCGGAGGCTGCGATCAAGGTCTTTTCCGTCAACCTGCGCCAGCTTCTGATGCAGCCGCCGGTCAAAAACCGGGTGGCCATGGGGCTGGACCCCGGGTACCGCACGGGCTGCAAGGTCGCCGTGGTGGACCCGACCGGCCGCGTGCTGGACACCGGCGTGATTTACCCCACCCACTCCCAGGCAAAGGTGGAGGAAGCGAAAAAAGTGATTACCAATTTTATTTTGAAATATAAAGTGGAAGTCATCGCGATTGGAAACGGAACGGCATCGAAAGAGACGGAGATGTTTGCCGCCGATGTGATCAAAGCGCTGCACAGCGGCGTTTCCTATATGGTGGTCAGCGAGGCGGGCGCATCCGTCTACTCTGCGAGCAAGCTTGCCGCGCAGGAGTTTCCGGAGTTCGACGTGACCCTGCGCAGCGCGGTTTCGATCGCACGGCGGATGCAGGATCCGCTGGCCGAGCTGGTCAAAATCGATCCCAAGGCCATCGGTGTGGGGCAGTACCAGCACGATATGCCGAAAAAGAAGCTGGACGAGGCGCTCGGCGGCGTGGTCGAGGACTGTGTGAACACCGTGGGCGTGGACCTGAACACGGCGTCGCCTTCCCTGCTGGAAAAAATCGCCGGGCTTTCCCCGACGGTCTCCAAAAATATTGTGGCGTACCGGGAAGAAAACGGCGCGTTTCACTCGCGCAGCGAGCTGAAAAAGGTGCCGAAGCTGGGGCCGAAGGCTTTTGAGCAGTGTGCGGGGTTCCTGCG
>UREO01000351.1 GCA_900546895.1 uncultured Oscillospiraceae bacterium | reverse complement strand
CTGGGCATCTGCGTCGCCGTGGCTTCGATCATCTGGATGCGCTAGCATCTGCAGGTGCGCGGGGTCCTTTACACCGGAATCCTGCACACTTCTCTCCATTTTGATTCGGCGAAAATTCTTGATATCATTCCGGTCTCTGTTCTGGCGAATATTGCGGCAAGCATGCTGCTGGAGCGGGTGCGGGGGAAAACGGTGTCCCCGGCAAAAATGTATGCCCGGGAATGTACATACTGCCTGAAAGTAGCATAGTATAAAGCGGAGAACGTTCCCCAAAACTATATGTTAGGTGGATTATATGTATAACTTTCAGAGTGGCGCTTGTGGTTCCTGGAATTCCTGTTCCGCAGAAAGAAGACAAGTTGCCTTAAACGCATCAAGCGGAGGGGTCGGCCCACTGCCGATTATCACCACACTATTTGCCGAGCCGCTTAACGTGGTGTCCACCACCATAGATACAAGCGGCATGGGCCCTACAAACAATCTGCTCCATTTCAGCAGCATTATCAATTTGCCTCTCGGAATTTCCGTAACGCTGAACTTCCAGATCCGCCGTTCCGGCAGGGATGGTTCTGTCGGCGTAGGCTCCACGTACACCTTCTCGACGATTGTCGATGTTCTTGAGGCGGAGTCCTTCAGCTTCCAGTTCCTGGACGAAGAGGTGGAGCCCGGCTTCTACACCTATTCCGTTGAACTGTCGACGAATTCCATTATAGATGTAACGCCGGGTGCGACGGTTGGCAACGCGGTACTCAGCGTCCTTGCGGTAGCGGATTAACTTTCAGCCGGTTTTGCGGTTGACCGCGCTCAGCCGTGCAACAGCGGTCGGAAAGACCGGCCGCCCACGGCGCTGCCGGAAACGGATCGCGGCGGAAAGTAAGGTCAAGTGGAAATACTAAACAGTAAAACAGCCGCCCTTTAAACAAAAGTTTACTGGGTGACTGTTTTTTTATTTTTGCATGCCTCCGTGCTTGTCCGCTGCCGGAAAACAGCGCCGCTTCGGCGGGAAAAGCATTTGACAGAACGGGGAAATCGTGTAAAATATAGGATAGATCAAAATGGGTAGGTAACGCTGAAAAGCGTTTGGCATAACTTCCTTTAATATTGCTGAGAAAGGATGAAACAATGAAAAATTTCACTTTCTATTCTCCTACCGAAGTCATTTTCGGCAAAGACACCGAGTCGCAGGCTGCCGATGAAATTAATAAGCACGGCGGCACGCGCGTCCTTATTGTTTACGGCGGAAACAGCGTGGTAAAAAGCGGCCTTTTGAAGCGCGTGGAAAAAACGCTGGAAGAAGGGGGCCTGCCGTTTCTTTCCGTCGGAGGGGTCGTTCCGAATCCCCGCGTTTCTTTTGCCAGAGACGGCGTCAGGAAGGCGAAGGAATTCGGCGCGGATTTTATTTTGGGCATCGGCGGCGGCAGCGTGATCGATACGGCAAAAGCGATTGCCCACGGCGCTGCGAATCCGGACACCGATCTGTGGCTTTTCTGGAAAAAACAGGCCGTTCTTACCAAAAGCAGCCCCGTCGGCGCAATCCTGACCATTTCCGCGGCTGGGAGCGAAACCAGCGATTCGGCGGTGCTTACCAATGAGGAGACGGGGGAAAAGCGAGGATTGAATACGCCTTTCAACCGGCCGAAATTCGCCATTATGAATCCGGAGCTGACTTATACGCTTCCGCCGTTCCAGCTTTCCTGCGGAATCGTGGATATCATGATGCATACAATGGACCGTTATTTTACGCTGACGGAGGGGAACGAGCTTACGGATGAGATTGCGGAAGCCCTTCTGCGCGTAGTGATCAAAAACGGGACCGCCGCGAAGGCGAATCCCCGCGACTACGGCGCGATGAGCGAGCTGATGTGGTGCGGCAGCCTTTCCCACAATGGATTGACCGGCCTTGGCGCGGTGATTGATTTTGCCCCGCATCAGCTTGGGCATGAGCTGAGCGGGAAATTCGATGTGGCGCACGGCGCCAGCCTTTCCGCAATTTGGGGCTCCTGGGCAAGATACTGCTATCGGACAAAGCCGGAGCGCTTTGTCCGTTTTGCGGAAAAAGTATGGGGAATTCGCGGGAACAGCGCTGAAGAATCGGCCAATGCGGCGATTGACAGAACCGTCTCTTACTTTGCCTCGCTGCAGATGCCCACCTGCTTTACGGAGCTGGGAATCGGCGTGCAGAGCGACGGGGTTCTGGGCCAACTGGCGGACAGCTGCGTGTTCTTTGGCAAGCGCAAGGTCGGAGGGTTCAGGGTCTTGGACCGCGACGACGTTTTCCAGATTTACAAAATGGCAAACCGCTGAATCGGGTTACTTGGCGAGACTACCTAAGGGAGGAATATATATGAACAAAACGGAAAAAAATCAATTGCAGAAACTGGCGTGCAAA
>UREO01000350.1 GCA_900546895.1 uncultured Oscillospiraceae bacterium | reverse complement strand
CCTTATACACCGCAAAAAAGTGAATCATCTCGTCAAAAATATGTGAGGGCAACTCGTCGATGTTCCGGTATTCGTTGAAGGTCGGGTCGCCGAACGGAATCGCAATGATTTTATCGTCCACAAAGCCCCCGTCCTCCATGGAGATCACCCCGATGGGGTAGCAGCGCACCAGAGAGAGCGGCTGAATGTCCTCGGAACAGAGCACCAGCACGTCCAGCGGATCGTAATCCGCCGCATAGGTACGCGGAATAAAGCCATAATTCGCCGGATAATGCGCAGAAGTGTACAGGATACGATCCATGGATAGAAAGCCGGATTCCTTATCCAGCTCATATTTTGTCTTGCAGCCTTTGGGAATTTCAATCACCGCGAAAAAGCTGTCCGCATGAATTCTGTCCTGAGAAATCTCGTGCCAAATATTCAAAAAAGTCCCTCCTTCATATTCAATTTTCTGATTTGCCAGGCCTTGTTTGTAAAATCAGGAGTCTTGTCTTATAAGGCCTAATAAAAAAGCTGACAACCCGCTGTGCATATCACAGAAGTCATCAGCTTAAAAAGCAATTTTAGCGTTCGCTACGGGAGAACTTCATTCCCTTATTTTATTATAGCACAATGGAAAACATCCTGTCAATCGACAGAAAACAAGAGAACCGGAAGAAGCCCCGCAGACGGATTCTCATTCCTGCGCAAACCACCGTACACAGTCCCGCCCTTCATTTTTCGCCAGGTACAGCGCCTTGTCCGCGCGATTGATCAGGTCGTACAGGTTCACCAGCTCCTTTTTTCCTTTCGCGATGCCGATACTGACCGTCACACGAATATGATCGTGACCCTCATAGGAATAGCTGCAGTTCCTTACTTCTCTGTTCAGGTTTTCCGCCAGCCGGCTGACGGACGTCTTTTCCATATCCTTGAGGAAAATGAGAAATTCCTCGCCGCCGTAACGCCCGACCACCGCGCTTACCGGGATACATCGTTTACAGATATTCGCAATATTTCTAATGATTTTATCGCCGAACAGATGGCCGTACGTATCATTGATCGTCTTAAAAAAATCAATGTCCAGCATTATTGCGTAAAAATCACAGTCGGCTTCTTTGGCCGAAATATATTCCATAATGCCGAGCTTCATCAGCTGCCTTCGGTTGTAAATACCGCTCAGCTCATCATACAGGGCAATTTCTTTAATTTTTTCATAGGATTTTGCATTTTGAAGCGCTAAAATCGACTGCTCCGTATAGATATCCACCAGTTCCAGGTCGCCGACAGAAACCTCTCTGCTGTTGCTGACAATCATCTTTATAACGCAGAACAGATTTTGATTATAGTAAAGAGGCTTTGCAATCAGACTTTTGCCGTCCTTGTCCCGGGTGTAAAGATCGTGCACGCAAACCTTTTCGCTGCCGTCTTGACCCCCGGGTCGGTTTTGATTTCTGAAGACAATTTTCCCGGAATGCCTGCGGCAGACCACTTTTTCATGATTCCGCTTGGTCACAATATAACCCAGGTTCTCATTGACCCGCAAAACTACGACTGCGCTTTCAAATTCGATAATCTGATATAGATTCTCCAGAATGCTGACCAGAAGATCTTCGGTTTCCAAAGAAGAAACCATCGCTCTCAGCCCGTTGTTCAGTTTTTCTGTAATGCTCCTTTGCTTCCTTTCATATTCCAGTTTCAGATTTTTGATTCTGACCTCATTCACCAGCTTTTCGTTCAGAAGGTCGCTTTCCCTGAATCTTCCCACCTGCAGAAAAACCTGAATGAACGTGACGACGAGCATTGCGACCGGAGTGTAGTAAAGGTTGATTTTGGTAAATCCGTTATTTTTCAGGATATCCACAACGGACAGGAAAAACAGAAGCAGGACGCTCAAAAAGTTGATTTCGGCACTTTCGTATTTTTTTCTCATGGCACGCACCAGCGTCACAAGACAATTGGCAACGGCGACAGGAATCATCGCTTCCAGCAGAACAATGGGATAAATCATATACCGGACCGGAAGGAAAACGCCCACAAAAACAATGGCAAACACCGCCGCTCCGCTGACGCGCATAAACCTTTTGCTCGACAGTTCTTCATACTGATAGTAAAAAAACAGGCACATCAGCTGGATCACCAGAAAATTGACCAAATACAGCTTGTTATTGAACTCAAAATTGATACCGGGAAAAATCTTGTTGAAATAGCACTCGCCGTAAAGCAGCGGACGCAGGGAGATGGCCCCTGCAAAAAGAGCCAGAGAGATATGGGCCTTGTCGTGAGAACGCACAAAATACAGCAGAAGGAAAAACACCGCCATTACAAACAGGGACGAAAAGAGAAAGGTATCCATAAACAGACCCCGATCGCCCAACTGCTGGATCTGCTGCTGGGTTCCCGCCACAAGGGGAACCGTCAAACCCGAGCGGAAATAATC
>UREO01000349.1 GCA_900546895.1 uncultured Oscillospiraceae bacterium | reverse complement strand
ACAACATACTACATCTCCGCAGAAAAAATATCAAGTACTATGTGGAAGTATGTAGAAGGCTATTTTGTAAATTTTTTCTAAAACTACTTGTCACCTTTATTTTTTATCCCGATTTGCATTTTTACAAATGTTTCGTCTGATTTTATATACATCTCCTCCGTTCTTTGCTGTACCAGCTTTAGCTGCTCAATTGTGCTTGTTATCTGGTTAAAAAGTGTTGTATACATTCCCTGGTAATCCGGCAAAGGAACCGCCCCCACTATAGAATTTATTTTATAACATAAATTATAACATATATCAAATAGAATTTCAAACATATAATATGTTTGAAAGCAGGTGACCGCATGGAAAACCGAAAAATAATTATAAAGGCCAAGGCACCGAAGGGCGAGGACGGATACAAAACCTTTTCTATACGCATCAGGGAGGAAACGGCTGCGGCCATTGACGAACTCTCTTCAAAAAGCGGAAGAAGCCGGAATGAACTGATCGGCATTTTTCTGGAATATGCTGTTGAGAACTGCGAAATTGTACCGGAAGAGAAGTAAAATCAGGGCGGGAGGCAATGCCTCCCGCCCTTCTCCGGTCACCGTCCTTATTCGTTTTCTCTTACTTTTATTACCAAAGCAGTGATATCGTCGTCGTGCCCGTCGGTGCGGCGGGCAATCGCCTGTGTTACAATTTCCTCCGCAAGCTCCTGCGGGATCTGGCCGTTCCATTTCTCCACCGCTTCACAGATCCAGTCGTCCCCCGCGGCGAGCGCCCCGTCGGAAAGCATAATCAGCAGGTCGTCTTTTTCCAGACTGTCCGAGGACTTGGAAAAATTGATTTCATTCAGAATGCCGATCGGCAGACTAGGGGCGTCGATCATCACGGCCCGCCCGGACTTGCGCAGCACACTGATGGGCGCGCCGGCCTTCATAAATTCAAGGCTCCCGTTGAAAAGATCGATCGCGGCCAAATCAACGGTCGCAAGCGATTCGTCGCCCGATTTCACCATTAGTGCCGAATTCACGATCTTGAGCGAGGCGTCGAACCCGATACCGGCCTTGACCAAACGGGACAGAATCCCGCAGGCCATCGCGCCGTCCACCGCCGCGCGGCCGCCCGTCCCCATTCCGTCGCTGATGATCGCGATCTGGCGGCCGTTGCCGTCGGGGAAGGTGTCCCAACTGTCGCCGCAGAGCTGCCTGTTTCCGCAGGAATGCTGGGCGCATCCGGTCTGCACACGGTAAAGGGGACGCTCTGAAATCTGCAGCCTGCACTTTCCTTTTACTACGCTGATACAGGGCTGCTGGAAGCTTCTGCCGCACGCGCGCGAAATTTCGTCCGTAAGCTCGGCTTTGTTCAGTCGGACGCCGTCCAACTGGGCGGTGATGATTTCGATTGACATGCGGTCGAAACGGTCCGTGCGGCAGCTGATATCAATGGGCAGAATGCCCGCCCCGCGCAGGACTTCCCCGACCTTCTGCGCCGCGGCGAAATCAAACTGCTCGTAAAGCTCAAGCTCCGCCGCCATATCCTCCAGCATGTTGCTGGTGGTGGTAAACTGGTCGGAAACCATGCTCCGTACCTGCTGCGCGCGGCTGTCCGCCGCGTCCCGGATCATGAACTCATTATAATTGGTGTTGACGCTGTCCATAACCACCGGCAGCCTGCTGCAGTGTGTGGCAAACTGCCCGTTAAAATCGGAGCGCTCAATCTTGCCTTTCGTCCTGAGCTTGTCCGTCAGGTCGTTGAACGCGTTCATGCTTTCGCTGTAGTTGCGCTCCCAGCAGTAGACCTTTAACCCGCAGCTGCAGCAGACGTCGTCTATCGTTTTTTTGTACACGCCGTTGATATCCGGCGCGCACGCGGCATAAAGCTTTTTGGAAACTTCCTCCACCGACTCGGAGACGCTGCCGAGGGCCTTCGCGGCGTAATCAAGCTTCATGATAACGGAACGGCGAAGGCCGTCGGAACGGGAGGTATCGTCGGCGTGGGAAAACATGCCGATCAGCGGCGCTCCGACCTTCTGCGGCAGCAGCATATAAAAGACAGTCGCCGTCATCACTTCGTAAAGCCCCCCGATAACGGCTTCCTGATTGCCCACCTGAAGCGAGGCGACCGCGTTGGAAAAAATAAAGGCGACTACGGACGCGAGCTGCCCGACCGGGGAAAACACGCCCGCCATCATGCCGCCGAGCGCGTAGGCGCCGGAAAGATAGTTCAGGCCCGAGGTGGAAAGGCTGAACACAATGCCCGCCGAAATGCCCGCCACGCTGCCGCCGGCAACACCGCCGTAGCGCGCGGCAAACAGAATTGCCACCACCGCCAGCACGCGCCCGAGCGAAACCGGGCCGATGCTCAGGTTGGAAAGCGACAGCAGGACCACGCCCGCCGACAGCGCCGCACAGGCGATTTCCTGCGGGTTCATGGTGCCGATGCT
>UREO01000348.1 GCA_900546895.1 uncultured Oscillospiraceae bacterium | reverse complement strand
ATATACCGCAGGGCGATCGGGTCGATCTCCCAGTCCCAGTCGTTTGTTTCCACATACGGATTCGGCGCCAGCTGGTACAGCCCGGGGAATTTCGGGTACACGAACTGTCCCTTCACCCCATTTTTATTCAGCTGCAATTCCAGCGGTCTGTCGTCCGGCTTACAGTCTTTGGCCACATTGCTGCGGTAGCAGTTCAGGGCAAAGAAATCGATTTTTGCCGACCGGATCAGTTCCATGTCCCCCGGACGGATATCCGGGTCGATGTCGTTTTCTTTCCAGAACCGTTTGATAAAGCCGTTGTACTCTCCGTAGGCGTACAGGTCGTCCCAGATTTTCTCGGTCAGTTCCTCCGCGTTCATCGCGGCGATCTGATCCTCCGGTCTGCAGCTTTCGGGATAAATCGGAACGTATCCCGGAACCGGTCCGATCTTTCCGTCCTGAACCAGTTCATGACAGGCAAGAACAGCCTTTGCATGGCAGAGATTCATGATGTGGTTGATTTTCCATTTATCCTTCTCCCAATCGGTGCAGCCCTTGTCAACACCCAGCCATTTTCCGTAACAGATCTGCATGTTCTGCTCATTGATGGAAAGCCAGTATTTTACCCTGTCCCCGAACGCCTCGAAGCATACTCTTACGTAATGGTCGAAGGCGTCGATCACACGGCGGTCGTGCCAGCCCCCCAGCTTTTCGTCAACCCACACCGGCATATCGTAATGGTACAGGGTAACGATAGGGGTAATCTTGTGCGCGATCAGCTCGTTAATCAGATTATTGTAGAATTCAATTCCTTTGGGATTTACCTTGCCGGTTTCGTCCGGAATGATGCGCGACCATGAAAGAGAGAAGCGGTAGGAGGAAAACCCACACTCCGCCATCAGCGCCACGTCCTCCTTGTAGTGATGGTAGTGATCCGCCGCAACGCTGTTGTCCGTGAAGGGCTTTTTCGTTTTGCTGTTCAGGTCAATAATCGCGGCGGTTCTTCCGTCCTCTGCGACCGCTCCCTCCACCTGCCACGCTGCGCTGGAAGCGCCCCACATAAACCCTTTCGGAAATACAGGATCTTTTTTGTAATACATCTTTATCTTCCTTTCCTATTTCACTATAAGTTATCTCGGCGTGTCAGGACCAGTATCTGATCCAACTCACGCACATCGCCCAAAACGGGCTGGATATCGCCGTACTGTTCCGTATTGCTGACAATCACGGGAATCGTCGTGTCAAAGCCTTCTTTTTTAATTTCCTCCAGATCAAACTCCAGAAGCAAATCCCCGGGCCGTACCTTCTGCCCTTTTTTTACATGTATCGTAAAATGCCGGCCGTTCAGCTTCACAGTATCCAGACCGACATGGATCAGCAGTTCCACCCCGTTTGCAAGGGTCAGACCGACCGCGTGCTTTGTGTCGGCGACCGTGGAAACCACCCCGCTGCCGGGCGCCACGATTCTTCCGCAAACCGGCTGCACCGCAGCACCCTTGCCCAGCATTTCCTCTGCAAAAAGGGGGTCGTCCACTTCCCGCAGAGGAATTATCCGGCCGGCGGCGGGGGATTTTACCGAACCGGAATCTTCCGGTTCCCCTGTTTCTTCATTGTTCTTCTTTCTAAATAAACCAAACATGACTTTGTCCTTCCTGAATCGTTGATTTTGCCTTACACCTGTCTATAATGAGCCTGAACGTAAATTCCGGATATGGATGGTCAAATAGGAAAGCTCCATTTCCGACATCTTATGGGAATAATTTTTTTCAATAAATTCACCCACCCTTTGACTGCACCGGTAATCTCCCCGATACATTTTGCGGACAACTTTTCCAAAATCCCGGTCTGCCCTGTCCTGCTCCTTCCATTCCCCGCCTTCGATAATACGGCGGCCCAGAAAGCGCAGATGGGTGATAAACCGCTCCATTCGGAACGACTCTTCGTCCAAAGAACATCCAAGATAGTCCTGGACAATTTTCAAGACCCCGCTTACCAGCTTTGTGGCGTCCATCAGATCGGGCATATCCGAATTATATTCCGCGCACACGATATGCATCGCGATAAACGCGGCCTCATCGTCGGAAAATTCAATTCCCAGACGCTGGATAATCAGTCCGACCGCATACTCTCCGATCGCGAATTCGCGGCTGTAGAACTTTTTGATTTCCCATTTCAGCGCATTGGGAAACATCAGCCCTTTCTGGTAACGCTGAATAGCAAAGCTGATATGATCGGTCAGTGTAACCAGCACGTTTTTGTTGAGCTCTTTGCCCAGACACTGTGCCGCATATTCGACAATATCGCTCGACAGCTTAAAGTGCTCCTCCGGCAGCTCCTCCAGCTGGCTGATAAGATGCTCCATGGAATTCTGGCTGTCCATCCTGATGACCTTTTCTGCTTTTTCAGGATCGACAACATCTCCGTGTTTGCCGCTGAATCCGATTCCCTTTCCC
>UREO01000347.1 GCA_900546895.1 uncultured Oscillospiraceae bacterium | reverse complement strand
TACAACGACCTTCAGTTCATCCAGTGTGCCTGCCGGTTTACGGAAAACTGCGTGCTGGGCGACAACGGCGGCGCTTCCAAGCGGCAGGAGATGAAAGAGCTGATCAAAAAATTCCGAAAAACCAGTCCGAACATCGACCGGAATATCTTCCACAGCATTCACAACGTCAATCTGGAAACAGTCATCGGCTACCGCAAAGGCGGCGAGCAGCACAGCTTTCTGGACGATTACGACGGCGAGGGCTGAAACAAAACAGGCGCGGGCTTCGGGCGGTCCTTTCGGACCCCGGGGCCTGCGCCTGATCTGTTCTAAACGGTTCTAATCGATTTTGCTTTCCACCTGTGATTTTAAGGCGCTTGCTATTTTCATCAAAAACGGCGGCAGCGCCACGCCGATATCGGATATGTTTTCCAGAATGCTGATGACCTCGTTGCAGATCAGCCATACCGCGGCAAGCGACGCGACAGCAAAGCCGAAATGCAGCTCCGTTCCGGCCCGCTGCGCCGCATACGCAAGCAGGCAGTCCAGAATTGCGCCCACCGCCACCAAGAGCCACATGCTTATCTTTTTCGCAATTCCGCGAAAGCTTTTGTAGCTGCTGATCTTCTGGGCGCGGAATTTCGCCGCGGCCAGGCCGGTAGCATAGTCAATGACGTTTACCGCCGCGAGCAGCAGCACCGGAACGGCCAGCACGCCCAGCCATGCGGACAGCGCCGCGAATATCGCGATAACGGCCGCTTTCCATTTTTCCATTTCTTATCCCCTCTCTACTGAATTTTGAACTTGAAGCGCCGCAGGGGCTTTTCGCCGGATACGGAGGTGTAGATTCCCGTCTCCTGACCGGACTGTCCTACGGCCACCACCGCAAACAGCTGAATATTCCCGGTGCGGGGGAACGGCACGATGGTAGCGACCCCGCCCGTCCCGGCGGTAAGAGTCACCGGCCGGGGAGACGTGGTTTTTACAACATAGTACGTCCCGTGCGCGTAGGAAATATCCATCGTGGTATCGATCTCCACAATGGTACTCACCTGCACCGGATAACCGTTATAGCCCCCGGCGGGAATGATGGCCGGATAATTCCGGAAGGACTCATTCGTGTCCACTTTTCCGCCGATGCCCGGAACCCTCCCCGTCGAGCCGGTCTGCCGGATAGCACAGGGGTAATCCGGCTCCCCGCTGTAATCGGCGAGCCACACGTCATAGGACTTTAAAGTATCCGCGCTGAATCTGCCGGACCGGATGAAATCATTGTTCGTATAAAGCGCGACATACCATCCGTCCGCCTTCATCCGCTCCAGAAACGCGCGGCTCATGCCGTCGATCTGGGTATTGTCCGGATTGACGCCCTGTTCGTTTGCGTAACGGATCGAATCATACTCATAATCAAACGCGATCGGAAAGTCCAGCTTCCCTTGATAGGGTACAAGAATCTTTTTACAGACCTCCGCCTCGGTCCGGGCGTCCGCCGCGGACACCGCGTAGCTGAACCAGTATGCGCCGACATGCAGCCTGTGGGAAAGCGCGCCCCGGACATTCTCTTCAAATTTGGGGTCCTTCTGGCTGATCCGGTTTCCGTATCCGGCGCGGATCATTACAAATTCGATTCCGGAAGCCGCCACCCTGCCCCAGTCAATGGTGCCGTTGTGCTTACTGACATCGATACCCTTCATTGTTGCCCTCCATTCAAATCACTCTATATCACAGTAATATTCAGGATAAAATGGCACTGTTCAGGCTAAATTTTTGAAATATTTTTTATCTCTTACAAGGAATGGCATGCCGTAATTTTCAGAGAGAAAGCACCGTATAAGAAACGCACCCGGACTGGCTTTCAAGCCGTTCCGGGTGCGGTAGAATTTTATGGAATTCAATAATGTGAATTTTTTTCACTTCTGTGATAGGCAGCCGGACGAGGACGGCGCAGTCCCGGACGAACGTATAGCCGACAAGCGGCTCGTTGCAGGATATACGCCACGCCGATATTTCCGCGCGGCACAAGCTCCGCAGCCTCTATTAAAAGCGCTACTGTAAGGCAGCCGCCAGCGCGCGGTCGTACGCCGCTTTGGTTACCGGGTCAAAGCAGACCATGGCGACGGTTTCCACCGAGGTTCCACGGCTCAGAAACTCCAGAATCGTCCTTACGGCGATTTTGGCCGCAAGCTCCGGCGGAAAACGATAAACGCCCGTGCTGATGGACGGAAATGCAAGCGTTCGGCACCGATATTCCTCCGCAAGCGCAAGGCAGGAGCGGTAACAGCTTTCCAGCAGCTCCGATTCGCCGCTTTCTCCGCCCCGCCACACCGGACCGGGCGTATGGATGACGTACTTTGCGGGAAGGCGGTACCCCTTTGTGATTTTCGCCTTTCCGGTCTCACAGCCGTGCAGCTGTCTCTTATACACATCTCCGAGCCCACGAGACATGCGCAGATCT
>UREO01000346.1 GCA_900546895.1 uncultured Oscillospiraceae bacterium | reverse complement strand
CATTTAATCCGTCACGGAATTACAGCGGGAAATCTTCTGGGCCAGTATGTGGGGCGTACCGATTTGCCCCTTGCTCCGGAAGGAATTGCGCAGCTAGAGGACCTGAAACGGCACAGCTCCTATCCGCCAGCCCGGGTGTTTTACTGCAGTCCGCTTCAGCGCTGCCTGCAGACCCTGCAGATTCTCTATCCCGGCGCACAGCCGACGGTGGTCGACGGCCTGCGCGAATGCGATTTCGGCGACTGGGAGGGGAAAACCGCGAAGGAAATTGCGGCGGAGGATGAAAGCTTTACCGACTGGGTGGGCAGCGGAGAAATCGTGACCCCTCCGAACGGGGAATCCGGCGGCGTGTTCATGCAGCGGGTCTGTTCCGCGTTTGAGTCGATCGTACAGGAAATGATGCGTTCCGGAACGAGCAGCGCCGCGTTGGTTGCCCACGGGGGCAGCATTATGTGCATCCTTTCGGCCTACGGTTTGCCGCGCGCCAATTTTTACGACTGGATGACCGGTAACGGCTGCGGGTATTCCCTGCGGATTACGCCGGGCCTGTGGATGCGTTCCATGGTGGCCGAGGTCTATGAAACGATCCCTCCGCGGAAAAAATCCGAGCAGAACAGCGAACGGCTGGTCATCGACCTAGCGCGCGAGGCTGCCGACCGCGCGTTTGGAAAAAAGGAGCGGGAATAAAATTAATCCTTGACAAAGGTATCCGCATAAAATATAATAGTAAATAATTTAATATGCAAAAGCGATGAAGGGAAAAAGACATTGGCAGAAGCATTGCAGAGAACCGGCGGTTGGTGCAAGCCGGCGCGGAAGCCCATGTGTATAGCTCATCCCGGAGCCGCCGTCTTCGATGTGAAAACGGAGAAACGGACGCAGTGGCAGCGTTAAAGGCCGGAGCCTTGTTAGAGGCTTGCCGAGGGTTTCCGCTTTGCGGAGCCGAATTTGGGTGGTACCGCGGATTTGTTTATCCGCCCCGAGCACAGAATTCTGTGCTCGGGGCTTTTTTTATTTCACCGATCAACTGATCAATTGACAAAGGAGTGTTGGATGATGTTTGAAGGCTGCAAAAAGTATATTCCGTTTCAGCCGATCAGCCTGCCGGACCGTCAATGGCCCGGTAAAGTCATTACGAAAGCGCCGGTTTGGTGCAGCGTGGATATGCGGGACGGCAATCAGGCCCTGATTGACCCGATGAATCTTGAGGAAAAGCTGCTGTATTTCCAGACCCTTGTGGATGTCGGGTTCAAGGAGATTGAAATCGGTTTTCCGGCCGCCTCTGAGACGGAGTACGAAATCCTCCGCGCGCTGATCGAGCAAAAGCGGATACCGGACGACGTGACCATCCAGGTGCTGGTTCAGGCAAGGCCGCATTTGATTTATAAGACTTTTGAAGCGATCAAAGGCGCGAAGAACGTCATCGTCCATTTTTATAATTCCACCTCTACTTTGCAGCGCAAGGTGGTTTTCTGCACCGACATGCAGGGCGTGATCGATATTGCCGTAGAGGGCGCCAAGCTGATTAAAAAACTCACCGACGAGGAAATCGGAAAGAGCGGCGCGAATATCCGCTATGAATATTCCCCGGAAAGCTTTTCGGGGACCGAAATCGACAATTCCGTGCTGATCTGCGAAAAGGTGATGGAGGTGCTCGGCTCCACGCCGGAGAATAAGCTGATTCTGAACCTGCCCAATACGGTCGAGATGAGCACCCCGAACTGCTACGCCGACCAGATCGAGTATTTCTGCCGCCATCTGAAAAACCGGGAAAGCGCCATTATCAGCCTGCACCCCCACAACGACCGCGGCACCGCCACGGCGGCGACCGAGCTGGGTCTGATGGCGGGAGCGGAAAGGGTGGAGGGAACCCTTTTCGGCAACGGAGAACGCACCGGGAACGCGGATGTGATGGTGGTCGCCATGAACATGTACTCCCAGGGAGTGGACCCCGGACTCGATTTCTCCAACATGCGCGCCGTTCAGGAGGTCTTTGAGAAATGCACTAAGATGAAGATTCACGAACGCCATCCTTATGTGGGCGATCTGGTGTTCACGGCGTTTTCCGGTTCCCATCAGGACGCGATCAAAAAGGGCGTTGAGTATATGACGAAAAACGGCGGCGGCTACTGGGAAGTGCCGTATCTGCCGATCGACCCCGCCGACGTCGGCCGCGAGTATGAGCCGATCATCCGCATCAACAGCCAGTCCGGCAAGGGCGGCGCCGCGTTTGTGATGCAGCAGAGCTTCGGCTACGAGCTGCCCAAGGCGATGCATCCCGAATTCGGTACGATGGTCAAGGCCGCCTGTGACGAAGCGGGCCGTGAGCTTCAGCCCGATGAGATTTTCGGCATTTTCCGCCGGGAATTCCTCGAAGTCAACGCCCCGTACAATCTCAAGCAGTATAAGCTTTTCGAAGAAAACGATATCAGCGGGGACACA
>UREO01000345.1 GCA_900546895.1 uncultured Oscillospiraceae bacterium | reverse complement strand
GTATTATGATCCGGTGAAATATACGGATTCTCTCGGTCACACCCGTAAAAATGATCTCTTCAAACAGCTGCTGGATGCCCATATCTTAAAACTGCAGGAAAATAAGCCGCCCGTACAATAGCGGGCGGCTGTCATTCAAGGCGGAGCATGCGGTGCGCAGCTCCACTTCCTATCAAAAAAGTCAAAGAATACACACGTATTCTTTGACTTAAAAAATCGGGATTTTATTTTCCTGTTAATACTTGTCGCCTGCCGCCATCGGCAGCTCAGGCCCGGCAGCTTCCCTTGGGTATGCTGCCGCTTCCGGCGGCACGGAAGGCTGACCGCTCAGTCTGAATTTTTCTACCAGGTCTCTCAGAAGCTGTGCCTGTCCGGAAAGTTCCTCGCTTGCGGCGGCACTTTCTTCGGCGGTTGCGGAATTTGTCTGAACAACACTGGCGATTTGCTCTACCCCCAGCGTGACTTGGGAAATAGCGTCGGACTGCCGGTTCGTTGCCACCGAAATTTTTTCAACCGTTTTGGTGACCTCCTCCGCTTTGGCAACGACGCGGCAGAGCGATTGAGCAGTCGCGTCCGCGATTTTCGTCCCGTTTTCTACCTGCCTTACGGAATTTTCAATCAGAGCGGTCGTGTTTTTTGCGGCTTCGGCACTCTTGCTTGCGAGATTCCTCACTTCATCCGCAACTACGGCGAACCCTTTTCCGGCCGTTCCGGCCCTGGCCGCTTCTACGGCTGCGTTCAGCGCGAGAATATTTGTCTGGAATGCGATATCTTCAATGGTCTTAATGATCTTTCCGATTTCTCCGGAAGACTCGTTAATCAGGGACATGGCTTTGACCATGTCGTCCATGTGCTGATTGCTTGTCTCGATTTCGTTGCTGACTTCGGTTACGGATCTGCTCGCGCTGGCGGTATGCTCCGCGTTATCTTTCACATGGGTGGATATTTCGGATATGCTGGCGGAAAGCTCTTCCACGGAACTTGCCTGCTCCGTAGCGCCCTGTGCCAGCTCCTGCGCGCCGCTGGAAACCTGAGAGGAACCGCTGGCGACCTGTTCCGCCGCCTGGTCGATCTGGCTGAAGGTATGGTTCAGAGTGGCGATAATGCCTAAAATAGAGCGCTTGAGCTGGGCATAGTCGCCGATGTATTCCAGATCGGTGTCCACGGTAAGGTTGCCGCGTTCGATTTCACTGACTATATTTCCGATATCCGATATGTAAGCCCGGATGGAAGCTGTAGATTTTGCAAAGGCTTCTCCCAGCCGGCCGATTTCATTTTGAGAGCTTCCGTCAATTTGGACATTCAAATCGCCCTGCGCGAGCTTCTGCGCGGCCTCCGACATCTCGGCCACAGGCTTGCTGATGCTGCGGGAAATCCAAATTGCGATGATGATAGAAATCAGGAAGCTGAGGAAAATGATTCCGACAATGGCAAAATCCGCAAGCCGGGCCTGCCGGGACAGGTCGCCTGCCAATTTGTTTCCTACTGTGGTCTTTTCCGTAAGCAGTGCCTCGGTGGATGCCCGGATGCTGTCGGAAAGAGGGCTGCCCTCGCGGTCCAGCAGCTCGGAGGCTTCTGCAGCCTTGCTTTGCTTGGCCAGGTCAACCACCTGGCCGCTGACCTGCTCGAATTTTGTCAGATTTTCCTGAATATGATTATAATAATCCAGTTCCTTTTCCGTGACCATTCCCTTTTTCATATTTTTCAGGTAAGTATCCAGTTTTTTGCCTGACTGGTCAAGCTTATTTTCGTTTTCCTGTATTTTCTGTGATTCTGTGCTGTAAATGATATCGCTGATAATGGCACGGTTCTCATTGAATTGCGTATTGAAAAGCCCAATCTCTCCCTGAGAGAAGCCGTAATCCGTCAGCGCATTGCCGTACGTGGCGTTCAGGAGCGCCGTTACAGTTACGCCTACGATTCCACTGATGCTGGAGATGATGGCTACAGCAATAAATGTAATCATCAGCTTTTTAGCGATTTTCATATTCTTGAACATCTTCTCATCCCTTCAACTTTTTGCGTCATTTTCGCTGATCGGGGTATTCTAATATCGTAATGTGTTATCGATTAGAACAACGCCGGCGCCTCATCTGTTTGCCCCATGCCCAATACTCTGTGCAGATACTGGACTATTTTGTTTACACCTCTTCTTTTACAGGATTTTCTCCGGCAATTCCATTTCAGTTTGCGAAGACAAAACACGTTCTTCCCCCGCCGAAGGCGGGGGAAGAACACAACCTTGTTGCAGAATCAACTGGAAATGCTGTGAGTTAATATTTCACAAAAGTCAATATAATCAAACAAATTGCCTTTTTCAGTATACGCGAAAAAAAACGATTTTTCAATACTTATAGTCATTTTTTATTGAATGCCTTTAGGCATTAACCGGATGCTTGCGAAAAATGTGACTAGAAGGATGAGGGAACAGAGGGAAACATGGATAAGGCAAAAATGGAAATTATGCAGAAAACAGC
>UREO01000344.1 GCA_900546895.1 uncultured Oscillospiraceae bacterium | reverse complement strand
AAAGAGACCCTGAACAAGCTCGGCGGAATCTTTGACAACGAGACCATGGTCAACCTGACCTATGCGGTCGACGTGGAAGGCAAAACCGTGCAGGAGGTCGCAAAACAGTTCCTGCAGGAAAAGGGGCTGCTCAAGTAATTCCGCTGTCCCCTCAATCATAAAAGAGACCCGGAAAATCGCTGTACAGCGCTTTTCCGGGTCTTTGCATTTTGTTTTATTCTTCCGCGTCCGGGTAAAGAAAGCTTTTCACCCGATCCTGGCAGTTGTCCTCGCCGCAGTAATAAAGCACGTCGTGCTTCTGCAGAATCGCGTAGGGGCCGGGGGACATCATCAGCGTGCTGTTGCGCTTGATGGCGATGATGGTCGCCGCCGTGTGGTGCCAGAAATTCAGCTCGGACAGGGATTTGTTGAGCAAGGGCGTTTTTTCCGTAATCTCGATTTCAAACGGGATAAACGGATTGATGGACTGGAAACGCTCCGTCCGGTCTATAATGCTGGAAACGGATTTCAGCAGAATCCGGGTTTCTTTTTTCTGCCGCTCTATGCTGCTTAAAATATCCTTTTTCAGGTCGTTCAGCGACTGGATATCGTTGTACTGGTGAACAAATTTTACGGCGTTGTCGTACGATTTGATAATCACACCGCTGCCTTTTGTCACGTCTACGATTTCCAGATCGGACAGTACGCAGATGGCGCGCCGTGCGGTTTCGGAAGAAACGTTGTACTGGCTCGCAAGGTACGATCTCGCGTATATCTTTTCTCCTACGCGGTAACGGTTGTCCACGATCTTTGCCGCGATGTCGGCGGCAATCTTCTGGTAAACCGGTGCCGTTACTTTAATAGTGTCCTCCATAACCCTCACCTATCCTGTGAAAATACCTTTCTCTGTTTTTACGTTCAAAAGCACTTCCGCATTGAAAGCGGAGGTGCTTTTTTCTTTGTTTCTATCATATCACAATCGTGCTGCGCCGACAACTGGAAAAATCAAAGAGAACAAAACCGGATTCCGGCCTGACGGCGGCCCTGCTCCAGCAGCCCGATACAGCAGCGCATGCGTTCGCAGGCGCGCGCGTACGCGGCCTCGTCCCGCTCTGTAAGAATGCGGGCGAGCTCCTTCTGCTGACAGAACATGGAGGATTTTCGCTCCGTGGAAAGCAGCTTCTCCCCGCCCCCGCGGGGATAAAGCCGGATACGGTCCAGAGAGGTGGGACCCTCCAGCGTCACGGTGCCGTTTTCGCCCTGAATTTCGCTTGCCGACCGGCTGTCGGAGATTTTGGAGGCGCTGAGCACGGCGCAAAAACCGTCGTACTCCAGAATTTGGGTGCAGACCCCGTCCACCCCGCTTTCGAGCAGACCGGCGGTGCAGGTGCTGCTGTTCGGCGCGCCGAACAGGGCGGCGCAGAGGTTAAGATTGTAAATGCCAAGATCGGCCAGCGCGCCGCCGTCGTATTCCGCGCTGAAAACGGGCGGGTTCTTTCCTTCCTTATACGCGTCGTATTTGGAGGAATATTTCATATAGTTGAAATAGACGTAGTGAACGGGGGCGATCTTTTTGACCGCTTCCTTCAGGACGTCCAGATCGGGGTTGTAGATCGGGCGGATCGCTTCCAGCAGGTATACCTTGTTTCTATTCGCAATATCCAGCAGCTCTTCGAGCTGCGCCGAGGTCGCCACCGCCGGTTTTTCCACAATCACATGCTTTCCGGCGGAAAGGCAGAGCTTTGCCTGCGGGAAATGCAGGCTGTTCGGGGACGCGATATAGACGACGTCCAGTCCGGGACAGTTTGCCAGAGCCTCCAGCTCGGTAAATACGCGGGGAATTTGGTAGAGGGCCGCGTACCGGGCGCCGGTCTCCGCTTTGCGGGAATAGACCGCGTAAGGCTCGTAGCTTCCCGTTTCCACAGCGGCCTGTACAAACAGGCGGGAAATTTCCGAAGTGCCGATAATTCCTAGTTTCATAAAGCGCTTCCTTTCCTGAGTATCCGGAATGTTGTTTACGCTTAGTGTAGCATGGAACCGGCGGCTTTTCAAGCGGAAGCGGACGGCTTTTCAGGTCCGCGCCCGGCGTGCTCGGAGGGAGAGAAAAACTCCCCCCGGCCCGGGCTATGTTAAACTCCCCCACCATAGTGGCGGCCCCTTCAAAAATGGGGCCGGAGTACTTGTTTTCTCTTGTACGGGGCGGGGACAGGTGCTATAATGCAGATGATGAACCGGCGGAAAAGCCGGACGACGGGAGTGGTTGCAGTGACGGTGATCGGCAGGTATTTTACCCAGCTGGATTTGGCGATGGAGAACGAAGAGGCATTTTCCGGACTGAAAGGGCTGTTTTCGGAAAACGCTTCCCTGCGGCTGAAAGGGTACGACGAAATACGCGGGCGCGAAAAAATCAGGGCGTTTTTTCAGGCTCTCCTGGGCAAAAACAGAGAAATGAAGCATGTCTGGGAAATCCTGCCCGAACAGGGCGGGTTCCGGGTACCGTGGGCTGCGGCCTGCGTCAGCAAAAC
>UREO01000343.1 GCA_900546895.1 uncultured Oscillospiraceae bacterium | reverse complement strand
CCGCTCCCCTGGTCCGCATGATCTATAACGATTACATTAACGGCATGGGCTGCCGGACAATCGCTACAAAGCTGAACGCTATGGGCATCCGGACCAAACGCGGCGGCAGGTGGGAAAACCGGACCGTGGAATACGTCATCCGGAACCCGGTCTATATTGGAAAAATCAGATGGAATCCTTTGCGCAAAACCCGCAGGGATTTCGACGACCCTGACATTGTGTTAATTGACGGCGGCCATGAGCATCTGATTGACGATGAAACGTGGCAAAAGACACAGGATCGCGTGATTAAAAATAAATTGATGTACGGAAGATCCTCCGGAAAAAAACAGCCTTCCGCGCTTATGCTGCAGGGACTGGTAAAGTGCAGCAACTGCGGAAGCACTCTCACCCGCTCTGTCAGTAACTCCATGCAATGCCTGGGGTATGCGCACGGACGGTGCAATGTATCACACAGTATCTTAATTGATAAGCTGGAGCAAATGGTTCTGGCCACCATAGAAATGAACCTGAAGGCGGAAAACATTCCCTTGATACAAAAGGCCGCCCCAAACGAAGAATATCAAAGTGAGGCAATTGAAAAACAGATCCTTCGCGAAAGGCAGAAGCTTATCCGGGTCAAAGAAGCCTATGAAAACGGCATTGATTCCATTGATGAATACCGGATCAATAAACAGAAGATTCTTGAACGAATTGAGCAACTGCAGACAAAGATGCCGAGCAAAAAAGTGCCGCCAAAGGATGAGCTGATGAAGAAATTCAGAGCCGGCCAGAAGGACACGATTAAGAGACTGCGGGACCCCAAAATCAGCGTGGAAGAAAAGAACACTCTCCTCAGAACTTTCATTGATAAAATCATATTTGATCGCATGAACTGCCAAGTGCAGGTTTTTTATTACATATAATCATAACAAATCAATGTACGGTGGCCCGGACGGAGAGTTAGCTGCTTCGCTGCGCTATTTGAGCCAGCGCTTCAGCATGCCGTATCCGGAGTTGAAAGCAATTTTGACAGATATCGGGACTGAAGAGCTTGCTCATCTGGAAATGGTCGGAACGATTGTCCACCAGCTTACCAGAAATTTGACGGAAGAACAGATCAGGGAAGGGGGATTCGACGCATATTTTGTGAATCACACAACCGGGGTTTACCCCGCCGATTCCAGCGGATCTCCGTTTACCGCTGCTTATTTGCAGGTAAAGGGCGATCCGATCAGCGATATTCATGAGGATCTGGCAGCAGATGCTGCAATTGTGCAGGAACAACTTACAAAAAAGCCATGACAGGACAAGCCTTTCCGCTTACTTTACGTTTTTTTGGTCTTTTTTTGTTATTCGTGAGCCTTTTTTCCGTTTTGATTGTCTTATTAAAGTGAAGGCCTTTAAACAGCAAGGAGGAAGTGAAAGTTTTGGAGGACAGTCAGATTATTCTGCTCCTGAGAAGTAAGCCAGCCGACGGGCTATACGAAATTATAAAAAAATACCGCGGTTTTGTTGCTGCAATTACGGGAAGAATTTTGTGCGGCGATGCGCAGGACATTGAGGAATGTATCAACGATACGTTTTTGTCAGTTTGGAAGGCATTCGGCAATGAAAATCATCAGATTGTGAACCTGAAAGGCTATCTTGCCTGCACCGCACGGAATACAGCAATCAACCGTTACCGGCAGCTTTCCAAACGCAATGTCATCAATATTGACGACATTGAGCTTGCGGATGAAAGCAATATGCTTCTTGAATTTGAAAATAAAAACAATGCCATTGTATTGCAGGAATTGATTGCCGCCATGGAGGAACCGGAGCGCGAAATCTTTATCCGTAAATACTATCTTTTTGAAAAGGTCAGGGATATTGCGGCGAGGACGGGACTGGACGAAATTCAGGTAAAAAACCGCCTTTACCGCGGCAGACAAAAGCTGCGAAAGCAGCTTGGTGAAAGGAATGATCTCTATGAAACAGTATGACGAGGATTTTTTAAACTGCCTTGAAGGGCTGGAAACGGAGACGACTCTGCCATTAAAAAAAGAAATTGACGACACTTTTCGAGCGGTACTCAAAAGGACAGGGCTAAAAAGGAAAATATCCAGAACGAAAAGGGCTGGGCGGATTCTTCTGATTGCGGCTGCCGTCGCGGCCTGCGGTGCGGTGACTGCCGCCGCCAGCGGAATCAATCTGGGCAGCCTGTTCCGGGGATATTTTGAACGGAGCGACCCAAATGGAGCCAATGGTACAAAACCGGCGGTCAACCTGACCGAAAGCCAGGTGGAAACGCTTAATAAATCCGGTGCGGTTCTGAACCAAAGCGTAACGGACAAAGGTACGACCGTTACTGTGAAGGCGGCGGTAGGGGATAAAAGCGGCGCCTATATCCTGCTGGACGTTACCGCGCCGGAAGGAACGGTGCTGGACCGGGACGACTACGATTTTGAGGAAATGCCCATTGATTTTCATGTTGACAACACGAAGAAAAAAGGAGGGGAAGGCTTCAGCATCAGTTGGGATATTTTCAACCAGAAAGATGAAAATCCAAGCGATAATC
>UREO01000342.1 GCA_900546895.1 uncultured Oscillospiraceae bacterium | reverse complement strand
CAGACAGGCTTGCCGATGTCGGACAGATACCGGAACAGATCAAGGATATTCCCGTTCGGCTGTCCCGTCAGCTTTCGATGCTCCACGGGGTCGATATGCTTGATATCCATTAAGAGAAGATCCGTATACCGCATCAGCTCCCGGAATTTTGAAAAAAACGGTTCCTCTCTCGTAAAAGGCTGCCCCGCCGTATCGATTGCGGTATGGATTCCGCGCGCTTTGGCCTTCTGAAACAGCTCGAGAAGAAAATCGATCTGCAAAAGGGGTTCCCCGCCGCTGACGGTAATTCCGCCTTCCTTGCCCCAATAGCTGCGGTACCGCTCCGCCTGGTCCAGCAGCTCGTCCGCCGTGCGCAGATCGTTAGAGCGGGGGTCCCACGTATCGACGTTATGGCAATAGCGGCAGCGCATCATACATCCCTTTAAAAAGATAAGGAACCGGACTCCAGGACCGTCGACGGAGCCGAAGGATTCTGTGGAATGGATTGCTCCTCTGATCATAATGCCTCTTCCTTTCTGGTGACTTCAGTATACTCCCGTTTATGTTCTTTTTCTTTGACCAGAATCAAGTTTTCAACGAGTGGACTCCTCAATCAGGGAGCCTGATCCTGCGCTTCAGAAAATATCCGCGTTTTCTACGGAAGATCCGTATCGGGCAGTATGATATGCTCAAAAAAGAAGGGCTTGCCGTCTGCAATTCACAGGCAACAAGCTCTCTCTGCCATTTTATAAACCATCCGACTGAGTTTTCGGGTCACTTCACCGACTGGCTGGCTTCGTAAATCTTCTTCAGTCCGCTGCGGTCCGTAACCAGAATCTTCCCTTGGCCGAGCCTTTGAACGAGATGAGCCTTTTCAAACCAGCTCAGGTTCCTGCTGACCGTCTCCGGACGCAGTCCGATACTGGCGGCGATATCCTCCAGCTTCAGCTTGATCTCCGGTCCGACGCATCGAATATCTCTGTCCAGCAAAAATCCCGCCAGCCGCACCTTCGGATCACGGATGGAAAGCAGCAGCGCCTTCTCGTTGGCGTCCTTTAGCCGGAGGGAAAGAAGGGAAATCAGATTCATCGCAATCCCCGGGCGATCGGCGAGAAGTTGTATAAATTCGCTCTTTCTGATTTCACACAGCTCCACCTTTGACAGACACACCGCCGAATATGGAAAAACGGCGTTTTCAAGAAAAAGATTTTCCCATACGGCGTCCCCGTCGTGAATGATATCAAGGATGTATTCGTTTCCGTCCGCATCATATTTACAGAGCTTAATCCTTCCTTTCCGGATAATCAAAACAGAGTCGACTTTCTCCCCCGCCCGAAACAGGAAGCTTCCCTTTGCTTTGGTCGTCTGCACGGAGTGCTCCGTAAGGTTTTTCTGTATGTCTTTCGGGAGCGTACTGAACAGTGGGATCGTCGCCGTACACAAAAGACCGTTTTTACAGTTTAAGCATCCGGGCAGCGTTTTTTGATCCCCTTTTCCCATGACAATCCCCTCTCCGTCCATTTCAATCTCTCAAGTATCTTTTTCTATATTTTATCATAACCCGATCATAAGGGAAAGGGCAAAGACGGAATAAAGAAGATATCCGGGCACGGTCAGCGAATTTCCCGAATCCCTGCCTGAATTCTTTTTGCCAGAAGGACCAAAACAAGGACGGCGACGGAAACGAGCGCGGTAAAGCCGCCCGGAGCCACATTGAGGTAAAAAGAGACAAACAGCCCCAGCATAATATCGATCACGCTGAAAAGAATAGAAAACAGCAGGGTCGCTTTAAACCCTTTCCCCATCTGCAGAGCGGTGGCGACCGGAAGCGCAATCATGGAGCTGAGCACTAAAACGCCCACGATCCGGATGGAAACGGAAATTGCTGAAGCCACGAGGATTGAAAACACATAATTGATCAGTTTCACCCTTACCCCCGCAACTTTTGCGGCTTCCTCGTCATATGCGATGTAAAGCATCTGATGATACAGAAAAATAAGGGCCAGAACAGAAATGACGCTGAGCACGACCACCATGATCATATCGAACCGGGTAACGGTAAGAATACTGCCGAACATAAAGGAATCCGCGTTGGCGTGGAGCTTTCCGGAGCTGATGATGGTGATCGCGGTGCCTACGCTTAACGCAAGCACAATGCTCAGGATCAAATCCGTATATTTTTTAAAATAGGTTCTGAGAAATTCGATCAGGGCGCCGCAAATGGAAGTAAAAACAAACGCTCCCAGAACGGGGCTCTGGTTAAACATCAGCCCGATCGTAATCCCGGCCAGGGAAGCATGGGACAAGGTGTCCCCGATCATAGAATAGCGCCGAAGGACCAGAAAAATGCCGATACAGGGGCATAAAATGGAAATAAATACCGAAACAAACAACGCGTTTTGCATAAAACTATAGTTTAACATCTGCATCATCCTTATCATTTCTCTTTAAATATTCATCAGCATACTGTTTCGGGGAACAAAGATGCCCCCGGCCGTTGACCAGATGGTAAATCTGCGTGGAATTGGAAACAGCGGCTTCCAGATTATGCTCTACCGAAAC
>UREO01000341.1 GCA_900546895.1 uncultured Oscillospiraceae bacterium | reverse complement strand
GTACCGACACGCTTTCATCAACTCCTCCATTCCCCATTTCCGGTTGACCGGCATGGTTCTGGAGCGGATTTCGTCGTTCGGCGCATGCAAGGACACAGACAGGGTAAGCTGAAGCTTCTTTTCCGCCAGATCATAGATTTTATCCACAATACCGCAGGTGGAAAGAGAGATATGCCTCATCCCGATATTCATTCCCTCATCGGAAGAAACCAGCTCCAGAAAGCGAAGCACGTTCTGATAGTTATCCAGCGGTTCTCCCATCCCCATCATCACAACATTGGATATCCGGATACCGGCATCCTTCTGGGCCGACTGAATCTGCGCAAGCATTTCGGAAGCCGACAGGTTCCGTGAAAAACCGCTTTTCCCCGTTGCGCAGAACGCACAGTTCATTTTGCAGCCGACCTGTGTGGAAATACAGATCGTATGACCGTGATGATAGTCCATCAGAACGCTTTCCACATATTCTCCGTCATTCAGGCGAAACAGGTATTTTACGGTTTCATCCAAACGTGATTGCAGTTTTTGTTCTATCACAGCATTCGCTATGTAATATTTTTTCGACAGCTCCTGCCGAAAGGCTTTCGACTGATCGGACATTTGTTCAAAATCTTCAACTCCGCGATGCAGCCATTTATAAACCTGCAAAGCACGAAAAGCCGGTTGGCCGTCAGCGGCAAAATCGGCTTTGATTTCTTCGAGAGTCATTGATTTCATATCCTGCAAACTCAAGACATCCACTCCTGTTTTCTTCGAAAAGCCGCGATAAAGAAGCCGTCCGTCCCGTGAACGTGAGGCATCAGCGTCAGCTGGTTCTCCGGTTCCCCTTCGACGGCATGGCAAACCTGATCGGGCAGTTTGAGCGGTAAAGGCTCAAAATCATGGTTATTCCGAAGGAATCTTTCCGCCACCTCGCCGTTCTCTTTCGGGTTCAAAGTGCAGGTTGAATAAAATAAAGTTCCATTCGTCTTGACCAGTTTTGATGATTTACACAGAATAAGGTACTGCAAATCAGGCAAACTGTCAATAGCTGACGGTAATTTATACTTAATTTCCGGTTTTCTGCGAATGATTCCGAGGCCGGAACACGGTACGTCGCAAAGAACTTTATCCGCCGGGGCCAAATCGTCTTCCGCAGCGGAAGCGTCCCGTACGGCGGCGCTGATCATAGAGAGCTTTAAACGCTGCGCTCCCTGCCGGATCAGATTCACCTTTCCTTTATATTTGTCAAAGGCGAGAAGCTCGCCTTTATTTTCCATGAGTTCGGCCATGGTAAAGGCTTTGCCTCCGGGTGCGGAGCATACATCGATGACCCGCTCGCCGGGAAGAGGATGAAATAAAAAACAGCAGAGCTGAGAAGAAAGATCCTGTATGTGAAGCAGGCCCTCCCGGTAGCTTTCCGACTGACCGATCGCGCCCGTCTGCTGCAATTTAACAGCCTGATCCAGCCATGTAACGGTGGTGGCCTTTACACCTTCGGCACGCAGCTTTTCCATTAAGTTTTCCTCAGAAATACAAATATTATTCGTTCTGGCAAATACGGGCGGCTTTGAAAACGTACTTTCCAGCAAACGGAGCGCACATTCTTCCCCGTACGATTTCTGCCACAGAGTAATCAACCATTGCGGGCACGAATATTGAACGCTGAGAAACAGCAACGGATCTTTTTCGGCATCCGGAATCTTTAAACTTTCAAGATTTCGGATCAGAGACCGAAGAATCGCATTAATAAAGCCAGATGCCTTTACATCATTATTTTCTTTTGCAAGAATAACGGATTCGTTAACCGCTGCCGATTTTGGAATTTTATCAAGATATAAAATCTGATAGGCGCCCATGCGCAGGATTTCCAGCACCTGCGGAGAAAGCTTTTTAAGCGGCATTTTGGAAAAACGGCTGATGAAGTAGTCCAGCGTGATCCGGCGTTCCAGCACTCCGTAAAAGATCGCGGAAGTAAGCGCTTTGTCGCGTGGTTCCAAAGAAAAAGAGGACAATATTTTGTTCAGAACAATATTGGAATAGCCTTCGTTCACATCAACATGCAAAAGAGCGGCCAGTGCTGCGGCTCTTGCATCATCCATCAATCTCTGCCTCTTCTGTTTCCGGCGAGTACAAGCAGTCTCAGCAGGGACATAATGGCGGTGAAGCTTGCAGCCAGATACGTCATCGCCGCCGCCCGCAGAACTTTCTTTGCGCCCTCCAGCTCATCGGGATATAAAATACCGGCCTCGTCCAACGCGCGGATTGCACGGAAACTGGCATTGAGCTCTACAGGAAGCGTCGCAAGCTGGAACAATACGGCAAAGCTGTAAAGGGCAATCCCCAGATACACCACAAAGTCGTACTGAACAGGCAAAAACAGCCCGACAATAATCAGCGGAACCGCGAGCCGGGACCCAAAATTCGTGATGGGAACCAGAACGGTGCGGATTTTGTTCGGCAGATATCCCTGTGCGTGCTGGATGGCGTGACCTGCTTCATGGGCGGCTACACCAAGTGCCGCGATAGAAGTAGAAGCATAAACCTGGTCCGAAAGGCTGATCGTATTGTCCC
>UREO01000340.1 GCA_900546895.1 uncultured Oscillospiraceae bacterium | reverse complement strand
ACACCGTCTAATTCGTCGGCAGCGTCAGATGTGTATAAGAGACAGCTATTAATATACTTAATATTTGTGAATGGAACAAAGGAGAGCGAATGTATGGACCAGGCGGAAAAGGAGAAACTGATTCAGGCAATGCACAATCTGAAAAGGGCTCATGCGTGGGGGCCGTCGATGGAGGGCGTATCCCGGGGCGAGTATTTTATGCTGCATACGATTCAGCGGTTGACACAGGAAGCGGGCGAAAGCAGTCCCGGAGCGAAGGTCACCGATCTGAGCAGGGCAGCGCAGATGAGCAGGCCCGCCGTTTCCCAAATGCTGAACTCCCTTGAAAGCAAGCAGCTTGTGGAACGGATCATGGCGAAAAGCGACCGGCGGGTCGTTTATGTAAAATTATCGGAAAAGGGATCGGAACAGCTTGAAAAAACCCATCGGCAGTTCCATTGTTGGTTCGACAGAGTGATGGAAGAGCTGGGGCCGGAGGATACCGCGGAGCTTACCCGGCTTGTCAATAAGCTGCACGGTATTATGGAAAATCTTCAGGCGAACCAGACGAAAGGATTATAACAAAATATGAAGAAGCTGGCGAAATACTTAAAGCCTTATACATTCATGATTTTGATATCGATTGCCCTGCTGTTCGGGCAGGCGATGGCGGATTTGAATCTGCCCAACTACATGTCCGAGATCGTCGATATCGGCATCCAGCAAAGCGGCATTGAAGACGCCGCTCCGGAAGCAATCAGTGCCAAAGGGCTTACATTCGTAACCGAATTTATGACGGAGGAGCAGAAAAAGGCCGTCGCAGACAGCTACACTCTGGTTTCTTCCTCCGGTTCAGGCGGCAGCCACGACGATGCCGTAAGGCGGTATCCGCTGCTGAAAACAGAGGATATCTATGTTCGCGGCAGCGTGGACAGTGCAACCCTTACGCAGCTGGACCGGGCGTTTGGGGAATCGGCCTGGACTTTGATCAACACCATGAAGACCCTTGCGCAGCAGTCCGGCAAAAGCCTGACGGACGCCGCGGGAGGAAAGACCGATGTTTCGGAAATGGACCTCAGCAAAGTTTACGCACTGGGGCCGGTGCTGGAAAAGCTGCCCGCCGGCGTGATTGAGAATGCGCGCAGCGAAGCGCTGAAAAATTCCGAATCCATGCTGCTGCAAAGCGGCACGGCAATGTGCAGAAGCTTTTACCGGGAACTGGGGATGAATATCTCTGGCATCCAGACTGCCTATATCCTCAGAATGGGCCTGCTGATGCTTCTCATTGCTCTGGCAGGCGGCGCGGCGACCGTGATGGTCGGCTATTTCGCCGCGAAGCTCGGCGCCGGTGTGGCGCGCGACCTGCGCCGTGCGGTATTCAGAAAGGTAGAAAGCTTTTCCAACCGCGAGTTCGACGAATTTTCGACCGCCTCTCTGATTACCCGCACCACCAATGATGTCACGCAGGTACAAATGGTGCTGATGATGGGTGTGCGCATGCTGTGTTACGCTCCTATTATGGGAGCCGGCGGGATTATTATGGCGGTGCGCAAATCGGTGTCCATGAGCTGGATTATCGCGCTTGCCTGCGTCGTGCTGGTCGGTATCATCGCGGTCGTGTTCAGCGTCGCCCTGCCCAAGTTCAAAATTGTGCAGCAGCTGGTCGACCGGCTCAATCTGGTTTCGCGTGAAAACCTGAACGGCCTGATGGTCATCCGTGCTTTTGGAACACAGGAATTTGAGGAAGAGCGGTTTGATATCGCGAACCGCGACCTTACGAAGAATTCGCTGTTCGTCAACCGCATCATGGTGTTCATGATGCCGGTGATGATGCTGATCATGAACGCCTCCACACTTTTGATTGTGTGGGTGGGCGCACACCAGATCGCGGCTTCCGCGATGCAGGTCGGCGACATGATGGCATTCATGCAGTATGCGATGCAGATCATCATGAGCTTCCTGATGATTTCCATTATGTTCATTATGGTGCCCCGCGCGGCGGTGTCCGGCAACCGGATTGCCCAGGTGCTCGATGTGGAGCCTTCTATTGAGGACCCGGAGCATCCCGTATCCTTTGACGGGAAACAAACCGGCTATATCGATTTCAAGGACGTCTCTTTCCGGTACAGCGGCGCAAGCGAGGATGTGCTTCAGCATATTACCTTTACCGCCAAACCGGGACAGACGACCGCCTTTATCGGCTCGACGGGATCGGGAAAAACGACCCTCGTCAACCTGATTCCCCGTTTTTACGACGTGACCGCCGGCGAAGTGCTGGTAAACGGCATCAATGTAAAGGATGTCTCACAGAAGGAGCTGAGGGATCAGATCGGCTATGTGCCGCAGAAGGGAATCCTTCTGTCCGGCACCATCGATTCCAACCTGCGCTACGGAGACAAAGACGCGGCAGAGGAAGATGTCCGTACCGCGGCGGAAGTTGCCCAGGCAATGGAATTCATCTCTGAAAACCCGGAAGGGTTCCATTCGGAGATCGCGCAGGGCGGCACAAACGTCTCCGGCGGACAGAAGCAGCGCCTTTCCATTGCGCGCGCACTGGTAAAAAAACCGCCTGTCT
>UREO01000339.1 GCA_900546895.1 uncultured Oscillospiraceae bacterium | reverse complement strand
ATCTGCGCATGTCTCGTGGGCTCGGAGATGTGTATAAGAGACAGGTACAGAGGATGTCCATCGCGCCGAAATTCTGGATGGAATTCAGGTGCTTGACCACCGTCTTCTGGCGCGACATGCTGACGGCGCCCTTGGCAAGGTTGGTGGTCACGATCATCGGCAGCATCTCCGGCGTCAGGCCGATGGCGACCGAAATGGCAAACAGCAGCGCTTCGATCCAGTCGTGCTTCGTAATGCCGTTAATCAGAAAGACGACCGGCACCATCACCAGCATGAAGCGGATCAAAAGATAGCTGACAGCGTTGACGCCCTTGTCAAAGCTGGTGGGCGCCCGGTCGCCCGAAAGCTCCCTCGCCATATTGCCGAAATAGGTAAAATCCCCGGTGGCAAGCACAACGGCGGTAGCGGCACCGCTGATGACGTTGGTCCCCATAAAGCAGATATTCCGCAAATCGAACAGGTTATGCCCCTCCGTGGTCTTATCCGGTTCCGGATACTTCTCCACCGGTTCGGCTTCGCCGGTCAGGGCCGACTGGCTGACGAACAAATCCTTTGCCTTTAGAATCCGCACGTCCGCGGGAATCATGTCGCCGCCGGACAGCACAACAATGTCGCCGGGCAGCAGCTCCGCCATAGGAATCTCTTCCCGCCCGTTTTCGCGGCGGATCACCGTGGCAGTCGTCTTGACCATGGATTTCAGCCCTTCCGCTTCCTTTCCGGAACGAAATTCCTGAAAGAAGCGCAGCCCACCGCTTACCAGGACCAGAAAAAGAATGACGATCACAGCCGCCGGGCTTTTTTCGTCCGGCTTCGCAAGGACCACCTCCGTCAGAAAGGATATCGCGGCAATGATCAGCAGGACAAGGGTGAACGGGTTGGCAAAGGCTTTGATCAGCTGCACGTACCACGGCTTTGGCTTTTCATGGGAAATTTCATTGCTTTTGTATTCTTCGGAAAACATTTCCACATCGACAATATCCAGTCCCTTTTCCCTCGTTTTCAGGGCGGAGAGCAGCATATACTTCTCCATTCTGGAGTACTCCGCCAGCTTTTGCGCAATAGCCTGCGCGCTGATTCCGGTTGCCTGCCGTTTATTCTTTTTCATTTTTTGCACCTCTCTTTCAGAAATGAATCAAGCATAAAAATCCCCCTGCCGATTTTGTGAGGCAGGGGGATAATAAACCGTATTGCTATCACATACTTTTCAACTACAAGCAGATGATAGTCTCTTTTCCTTAATAAGTCAAGACCAAACCGGAAAATCAGTTTTTCAGGTAGACAGGCTGTGTCTTGACGTCCTCGGCATAGTCCGGAACGAGCGAAGGCAGACGAAGCTTGCGCTCGAGGTACTCTGACCCGATCCCCGTCGAGGAGAACATCAGCAGGAACATCATCCCCGTCTGAATCCAGAAAATCGTAACATCGGTAAGGCCGTGCACGAAAACCGCAACGACGGCGGCAAGGACAAGAATATTCATATCCCTGCCCAGATTGTTCTTAAACCGCAAAGCCAGCAGCTTCAGCTGCATAGCCACATAAAAACCGATTGCGCCGAACCCGATAAAACCGAAATTCAACAGGGTGTCCAACAGCAGATTATGGCAGTGATAGGTTTTGTACCCGCCCAGCTGCTCACAGATCATCTGATAGGAAAGTGCCCCGGTTCCCAAAAACGGGTGGCGTACAATCCCCTTGACAGCGGTTGTCCAAATCGAAATCCGCTGTCCGAAAGTGCTGTCGATCGCTTCAAGACCCCTTGGGAAAATCGACGGAAAAATAAGACTGACGGAAATAAACACAGCCGCAAGCAACACCAGACCGCCGGCCAGCCTGTATCTCTTTTTGTAAAGCAGGATGGTCATAATCGCGCACGCGGTGGCGACGAAGGCTGAAAGGCTAGCCGACAGATAAAGCCCGACCAGATTGATACCGATAACGCCCAGATAAAAGTTTTTGTTCTTTGCCTTTGTAAAAATCCGATAGATGGCAATAATGATAATAAATTCAATCATCATGCCGTAGCAGTTCGCGTTGTGAAACGCGGAAATCGGGCGGTATCGGGGCGCGGCGCCGTAAGCGGTGATTTTCTGAAAAACCGCGATCAGCGCACACCAGATACTCGCAATACAGGACACATCCATGACCTGATCGAAAAGCTGGCGCGTCATGACGCTTCTGACATAAAAAGCACAGGTCGCGGCGGCCAGAATCACAATGGCATAGAGCATGCCCCAGTAATTGTTATAGGTGGCGGACACAAAAAAAGGAATGATTAAAAAGCCGAGCAGATATTTGGAGTACGGAGACGAAAAAGCTTTCGTCCTTTTTTTACAGTTCATCATCGTCATTACGGCAATCCCGCAGGTCACGGCAACGCTGAAATAAAAGGGAGTAAAAATAGAGACTGTCAGCAGCAAAACGAGCAAACTGTCAAAATCCCGGACAGGCAGCTTTGTCTTCTGAAAATCAATGTTTATCATGCTGATAAGGGCCAGACCCCTTTCTTCACATATTCCTACACCTGTCTCTTATACACATCTCCGAGCCCACGAGACATGCGCAGA
>UREO01000338.1 GCA_900546895.1 uncultured Oscillospiraceae bacterium | reverse complement strand
TCCTTCGCCAGCGCTTTGGTCAGCCCGATCACCGCCGCCTTTGCCGCGGAATAATGTACCTCGCAGGAAGCGCCGACCTGTCCCCACATGGAGGAAATATTGATGATTTTCCCCCGCTTGCGGTGAATCATATACGGAAGCGCGCACTGGCAGCAATGAAAAAACCCCTTGACGTCCACGTCGAACATCCTGTCCCAATCCTGTTCCGTAAGGTCCGTAAAGAGCTTCTGCTGCGCGATGCCCGCGTTGTTGACCAGCACGTCCACGCCACCGGCCAGAACAAACATCTTTTCCACCTGCGCCCTGTTGGAAACATCGGCCTGTACCGCGGTGCAGCCGGAAAAATTCCGCGCGTTCAGTTCGTCCAGAAGGGACTCCGCTTCTCCTTTGGAGGTATGATAATTGACAATGACACGGAAGCCGTCTTCGGCAAGGCGCAGGGCGGCCGCCCTGCCGATTCCGCGGGAAGCCCCGGTAATCAAAGCTGTTTTCATTTTTCCCGATTCCCTTCTTCCAGTTCCCGGCGCACTTTTCCGCTCAGGGAGGCGAATACAACCGCGTATGCGCTGTCCAGCATTTCCCTGACCGTTTCGTCCGGAACAGTTCCCTCCAGATACAGGGAGTTCCAGTGCTCTTTATTCATATAATAGCCCGGCACAATGTCGGAATACCGGGAACGCAGCAAAGCGCCCTGCGTGGGTTCCAGCTTGACGGTAATAATGGGGCGGCCTTCTTTGTCCCCGCCCTGCATGGCAAACATTTTCTCCCCCACGCGGTAGCGTACGGCGTCCCATTCCGGTTTATAGTCCTTCACCACGCCTTTTTTAGCGACGCAATACCCGTCGATCCAATCATATCGGCCCAAAATACATTCTCCTCTCTGATCTTGTCCTGCTACATATTTCCCGTAGCGAGCATAATCGCCGAAAGCGCCGCAACAGGGGCGGTCTCCGTGCGAAGAATCCGCGCGCCGAGCGTACCGACAGCCGCGCCGTTTTCCACCGCGAAATCGACCTCCGACTGTTCAAAGCCACCCTCCGGCCCGATAAAAATCGCCAGTTCACAGGTTTCACCGTTCACCAGCTTAGAGATGCTTTGCCCGCCGCCCTCAAAGAAAAGGAGAATCTCCCCGGCTTGGGCCGCCTGTTTCACCGCCTGACGGAAATCCGTGAGCGGGAAGACCTGCGGGACGATTCCCCGGCCGCTCTGCTTGGCCGCTTCGTGTGCGATCTTTTGCCATCGGATCATTTTTTTGTCCACCGCTTTTTCGTCCGGCTTTGAGACACAGCGTGCGGTCATGACGGGTACAATCCCCACCGCGCCTGTTTCCACCGATTTTTGCACAATGCTGTCCATCTTATCCGCCTTGGGCAGACCCTGATACACCGTAACACGGACCCCCGGCTCCGTCACGCTTTTGCAAAAATTCAGGATGCGCACAACGACCCGGTCGTCCGCCACGCTCTCGATTCTGCCGTTGTAGTCCGTCCCGATGCTGTCGCAGAGAATCAGGCTTTCGCCGGACTGCATCCGCAGGGACCGCACAATGTGACGGGCGTCCTCCCCGGCGATCACCACCTGCTCCTCCGGAACGTAGTTGATAAAAAATCTGGGCATAGTCCACCTCAGGTTCATAATAAAATACAAATTTCCTGTGGCTATTATACCACAGGAAACCGCAGGAATAAATAAGAAAAAAGGTCCCGCACAATGCCATGCGGGACCTTTCTAAAAAACAGGATGAACAAATCAGGAAATAACCGCCAAAATCGCGAAGTTCAGAACGAACAGGCCTGTGGCAACCCAGAGGATCGGGTGAATCTCTTTGGCCTTGCCGCGGAAAATTTTGATGAGGCAGTAGAAAATGAAGCCTGCCGCGATTCCATAGGAAATGCTATAGCAGAACGCCATGAAGATCCCTGCAAAGAAAGCGGGAATCGCCTCTTCCAGGCTGTTCCACTCAATCTCCTTAAAGGCGCTGAGCATCATAATGCCAACAACTATCAGGGCGGGAGCCGTAGCGGCGGAAGGAACCGCGCTAATCAGCGGGGCGAAAAACGCGCTGATGATAAACATGGCCGCAGTCACAACACTGGTCAGGCCGGTGCGGCCGCCCGCGCCGATGCCCGCTGCGCTTTCCACATAGGTCGTGGTGTTGGAGGTACCGAAGATCGCACCGATGGAGGTCGCCGTTGCGTCCGCAAACAGGGCCTTGTCCATCTTGGACTTAAAGCCGTTGCTGGTTTCCAGCGCCAGCTGATCCTCTGCGGTGAAGATGCCGGTCTTGCGGCCGGTACCGATAAAGGTTCCGATGGTGTCAAACGTATCGGAAAGGCTGAAGGCGAAAATAGTCATCAGTACAAGCGGGATTTTCGCCGGGTCGGCAAAGAGCGAAACCAAGCCGGGATTGCCGAAAGCGGCGCCGAAGGTTTCCGGCAGCTGGGAGCATGCTTCTGCAAAGCCCATGCTCTGGCCCACGGTGGTGATTCCCATCGGGATACCCAGAATCGTGGTTGCGACGATGCTGATCAAAATAGCGCCCTTGACGTTTTTGACCAGAAGAACGAC
>UREO01000337.1 GCA_900546895.1 uncultured Oscillospiraceae bacterium | reverse complement strand
CCTACCCTGACGTTTAACACTCTTGGCCGCCACGTTTCCCGCATGGTGTATACCCGCGTGACCTCCGTAAAATCCCCGTGGTTTGCGGGCGTAAGCGCGGGCGACGTGTTCGCGGTGCCGGTTTCGCACGGGGAAGGGCGCTTTGTCGCAAGCGGCGCGGTCATGGACCGCCTGATTGCCGGGGGCCAGATCGCGACCCAGTACGGGACCCCGGACGGGGTCCCCAGCGGCAGTATCGAATGGAACCCGAACGGCTCGGTCTGCGCGGTGGAGGGCATTACCAGCCCGGACGGGCGCATTCTCGGCAAGATGGCCCATTCCGAGCGCAAAGGAAAAGACCTGTATGCAAATGTTCCCGGAGCGAAGGACCAGATGATTTTTGAATCAGGTGTCAAATACTTCAAGTAATACGGGTGAAAGAATAGAATGAGTGAATTTTTCAGAAGAACCTGGGCCGAGGTCAGCCTTGACGCAATTGACCATAATTTTAAAACGATCCGTGAGCAGCTCAGGCCGGAAACGCTGGTCTGCTGTGTGATCAAGGCGGACGCTTACGGTCACGGGGCGGAGGCCCTGGCGAAGGAATATGAAAAGCTGGGCGCGGACTGGTTCGCCGTTTCCAATCTGGAAGAGGCAATGCAGATCCGCAGCGCCGGAATTCGCCTGCCGATTCTGATTCTGGGCTACACACCGCCCTGTATGGCCGCGCAGCTGTGCGAACTGAATATTGCTCAGACCGTGTTCTCCGTCGGGTACGGCGAGGCGCTTTCCGCCGAAGCGGTCAAGGCGGGCGTTACGGTGCGCGTTCATATCAAGCTGGATACGGGCATGAGCCGCATCGGCTTTCTGTACCAGAACCCCGTCAGGGACGGGGACGTGATCGATGAGATCGAAACAGTCTGCAAGCTGCCGTCGCTTAATCCGGAAGGCATTTTTACTCATTTCGCCGTCGCCGACGAGGGCAACGGCGGCCGCGCTTATACCATCATGCAGTTTGACAACCTGATGAAAGCGATTGCCCTGCTGGGACAGCGCGGCATCACCTTCAAAATCCGCCACTGCGCGAATTCCGCCGCGATCTTCGATTACCCGGATATGCAGCTTGACATGGTGCGCCCCGGTGTGATTCTGTACGGCCTGATGCCGTCGGATATGATGAAAAATGCTGTGGAGCTGATGCCCGCGATGGAGCTGAAAAGCGTTGTGTCGCTGGTGAAAACCGTTGAACCGCAGACCAGCGTCAGCTACGGTAGGAAATATATTGCAAAGAAGCAGGTAAAAATCGCGACCGTCCCGATCGGCTATGCGGACGGATACCCGCGGCACCTCTATATTAAGGCAAGCATGCTTGTGCGCGGGCATAAGGCAAAGATTATCGGCCGGGTGTGCATGGATCAGCTGATGCTGAACGTCACCTCTATTCCCGACGTAAAAGAGGGGGACGTTGTGACCGTGTTCGGCCGCGACGGGGACGCCTGCGTTACGCTGGAGGAGCTTGCCGGGTACAACAGCACCATCAACTATGAGCTTGTCTGCATGATCTCAAAGCGTGTGCCGCGCATTTACTACAAGGACGGAAAAGAAGTCGGCGAGCTGAATTATATCTGTAAATAAGGCATCTTCCGCCCTATAAGCTTTTACAGTTTGATGATATAAAAGAAATACCGTAAGCCCAATTCAGGCTTACGGTATTTTTACGCTTTCCGTTCACTTTTGCGGGATCCGGGCCATTTTACAAAGCCCTTCAAATACTGAAACTCGCGGGTGTTCCAGAACAGAACCAGATAAACCGTGTTGGGCACAAGAAGGCAGATCACGCATTTCACGGCGAAAGCCCAAAATCCGGTGCCGGGCAGGAAGGAACAGCACAGATAGGTGAAATACCCCGTCAGGCCTGTCAGCACGGCGTAATAAACGTACCGCGCAAAATAAGTTCTGACCGGGCGGTGAAAGCCGTGCCGGAACAGGACCAGCGGTTCCACCCAGAAATCGATCGTCATAGTGCTGATGAAGGTCCCGGCAAAAACGCCGATGATTCCGTACTTCTGAACCAGGATAATGGAAAAAATCAGGTTTACCGCGGCTTCCAGAACCGCCTTGTACCGGTCGTACCAGAACAGGCCGAACGCGTCGCGGAAGGTCAGCGTCGCCTGCCGCATGCCGGTGACAAAGAAATTGAGGGCAATGACAAAAACAATGGGAAGGGTAAACAGAAGGTCCTGCCGTCTTGTCCACAGGGTGATAAACGGATTGAAAAGGCAGAAAAGGCTGATGGAGCAGAAGCTGAAAATCCAGAAGCCCGCAAAATTGACGGAAAGATAGATATCGTAAGCTCTTTTTCTGTCCTCCAGTGCGCCCAGATTCCCTACGCTGGCCGTGATTCCGCTGAAAATTTGCGCGGTCAATTGGCGCAGTGTGCTGGTAATCAGGAAGTAGTTGGAGTAGATGCCTACGCTGACGATGCCCGAAAAGCGGGAAATCAGAAGAATGTCGGTTCCGTTGACTACTGTAAAGCCAATCCGGTGCATAAACATTGCACGGATATTTTTGAGGATGGAAGACCTGTCGCTTTTGCCGAG
>UREO01000336.1 GCA_900546895.1 uncultured Oscillospiraceae bacterium | reverse complement strand
CCCCATGGAAAAGGTTTTCCGCGGAAGGGCCCCGTCGACGGCGACCGTTTCAAACAGGCTGCTTTTCTCCATATTGGGCAAAAAGAAAGCCATTGCGTTGCTGTCCCCGGCACAGAGCTTTTCCGCTACTGCTACGCCGTGTATGTAGTCCATTTTTCCGCCCACGTGCGCAAGGCGTGCGTCCAGAAATTTCTGCAGCGTACCGACCTCTAAATTAGACGGCGGATTCTTTACCCAGATATCCTTTTTCCGTCCGTCCATCAGACAGGTGATCCGGTGCCCTTCGCAGGGAACGTTGGAAACGTCGTAGAAACGGTACAGCTCCCGCATCAGCTCCCCGGGATTTGTCTGGAACACCACCCGCTGGATCGGTTCAAACTGTAGGGAATCATCGTACAGGTTCACGACCTCCACAAGCGCCCAGCGCGCGGGATGAGTTTCCGCTTCCTGCGGGGACAGCGTCTTTTTCAGTTCCTCATAACAGGCCTTTGCCGTCGCGAGGGAATGGTTGCCGTCCCCCACGGCAAAAAGCAGGTTGTCGCGAACCGGCAGGCGGTCCAGCGCGTCTTCCAGCTTTTTGGCGGCCGCGGGATTCAGGCTGAAACCGCGGATGCTCCCGCTTCTTTGCATCAGTTTTCCTTCGTACTCCGGAGTCAGCTCGGAAGGATCGATTTTCTCAATCACACTGCGCTCAGGGTCGTCGATCAAAATCATGATATGCGGCAGCTCCAGCGGCGCGCCGCGGCGGATTTTCACGCGGGGCGGAATCCGTTCCAGCACCGTTCCCTCCGTTGCGCGGATAGGCGTCTTGCTGCCCGCCTCGTACCGGTACTGCTCCAGGTCGAGCGCCATCATGACCCCGCGGCGGAGCTTTCCGTCCGCTAGGGTGCGCTCCACATAAAGATAGCTGTTCTTTATTTCACGAAAAACGCCGTCCGAGAGGTAGCGTTCCATGGCGGCGTTGATTTTGGCGGCGTACTGCTCCGCGTCGGTCGTTTCCAGATAACATTCGGGGTACACCATATGGTAGGTGGAGGGATACTCCCCCGCCGCCTTTTTTGCTTCCTGCCAGTACTCCGGCTGGGAAGTATATTGGTCACAGGCAACCACACACCAGTTTTCTGTCGGTACGTCCTTCGGCAGCAGGATATCCGCGGGTTTAAAATAAGGGTGCAACATTCAAAAGCTCCTGTTCTCTTACGAAATTCGGGACATCGCCCATTCAGTAATCAAATAGTAACATATTTCCGACAGTGTTCGCAACCTGTTTCAGGCTTTCTCACGTGTCCGATTGAGAAAATAGCTGAAAAAGAAGATCGCCGCCGCAATCAGCACGATGGTGCCGCCCGCCGCCGTACCCGTATAGTAGGAAACGATCAGCCCGCTCACGCCGGAAAACAGCGAGATAAAGACGGCGATCAGGTGGTAGGAACGCATCCCCTTCGCAAGATTACGGGCCGAGGCCGCCGGAAGCACCAGCAGGGAATTGATAATCAGTACGCCCACCCATTTGATTGACACGGTTACGATGGCGGCTACAATAATTACAAACAGCTTTTCAACAAAGCGCGTATTGATGCCCTTGCTCGCGGCCAGATCGGCATTGATGCTGGTCAGCAGCAGTTTATTGAAGAACAGGTCCCAGATCACAAGCACCGCCAGCAGAATGAAAGCCAGCATAACGATTTCCGCGGGCTGCACCGTTAAAATATCGCCGATGAGATACCCGGAATATTTCGCAAAGCCGCCGGAAGCCGACAGCAGCACGATGCCGAGCGCCAGCCCGGTAGAGGAAAACACCCCGATAATGGTATCTGCGGAGGAGGTGCCGGAATCCATCACGGCCGAGATGCACAGCGCGAACAAAAGCGCGAAGCCCATCATGGAAATCAGATAATTGTCAATGCCCATCAGCACGCCGATGGCGATTCCGGTCAGCGCGGAGTGTCCCAGCGCATCTGAAAAAAAGGACATCTTGTTGTTTACGATCATCGTCCCGACCAACCCGAACAGCGGGGTAATCAGCAAAACGGCGAGCAGCGCGTTTTTCATGTAGTTGAATTCCGTCCACTCAAACGGCAGAAGCAGATCGATCAAGGAATATATTGCGTTCATGATTTCACACCTCCGGTCAGCTTCAGGCCAAAGGCTTCCTGCACCTCGGGCGTTCTCATCACTTCCCGGACGCTGCCGCTGACCAAGACGGTGCGGTCCAGCAGCACGGCGCGCGTTGCGTATTTCTCCACATGGGAAAGATCGTGGGACACCAAAATGATCGGCATCTGGTGTTCCGCGCGCATCGAGGTGACCAGGTCGTAAAAGATCTCTATCCCCCTGCGGTCCACCGCGGACACCGGTTCATCCAAAAGCAGAAGGTCCGGCTTCGGGTCCAGGGCAAACGCGAGCAGCACCCGCTGCATTTCCCCGCCGGAAAGGCTGCCGATCCGTTTGTTTAAAAGCGCGGGGCTGCCCCCGACCGCGGCAAGCGTCTGCCGGACCTGGTTCAGCCTTTCTTTGTTATGGCCCAGCCAGACCGGGAACTGTCTCTTATACACATCTGACGCTGCCGACGAATTAGACGGTGTAGA
>UREO01000335.1 GCA_900546895.1 uncultured Oscillospiraceae bacterium | reverse complement strand
GATTATTGGCAAGCATAATATTTGCGGTCGCGCAGGCCGGCGTTACCGCAAGCAGCGCGAGCGAAAAAAGCGGAAAAAGATTCAAATCCAGATGAACCGTTTGAAAATCAAACGCAAAGGTAAGGAAGGTTCCCGCGGGCATATTGATGTACAGTAACAGGAAAGGGATAAACAGCCCGTAAAACACTCCGGAAAAAAGCTCCCCCAGCGGTTGACGGGAAAGGGGAATCGGGCCCCACGAATAGAGCACTCCGAACAGAAAGCACAGCCCGCCCAAAAGCAGCACGACCGCGTCCGTCAGAAAGGCCAGAGTCAGCCCCAAAGCCATACTGACCAAAAGCAGCAGAAAAATGATCGCCTTCGCCGTCGGGCGGCGGAAAGGCAGGACCTCCCCGGCCGTTTTGGCCCCCTCATAATTATTGATCGCCGTAGCGGTTAAATCAAAGAGAAGCATGGAACCGAAAAAGAGCAGGGTCAATGTCCAGTTTACCGGCTGCTTTTTGTAAAAAAGATACGCAAGCGCCATCAAAAAGGCAAAGACGCTGGTGATTTTCGTCCGCAGCTCCACAAAATTCAAAAACCTTTTCAGCATTGTTCTTATAACCCGCGGTAAGCTTTATCCAAAATAGACTGAAGCCTTTCTTTTTTATTTTCGGAAGCGCCAAGCTTCCGGATGATTTTAAAGGCCTTGTCGTAATACTTTTTTGAAACTGTTTTTGTGTAGCTCAGGCCGCCCGTTTCTTCCACAGCGGCATTGATTTCTTCTCTGGAAATCTTCTCCCCCCGTGCCTTTTCTTTGAAAGCGGAGCGCGTCTGAAACGCATAAATCAGCGGAAGGGTGATAACACCCTGCTCGTAGTCGGACTGGACCGGCTTTTTGGCCAGCTGCCGCGGCGCTTCAAAGTCGATGCAGTCGTCGGTAAGCTGAAAAATCATACCGATCAGATGTCCAAGGCGCATATATTTCTCCACCGCATCCTTCTCTTCCTCACAGAGGATTGCCCCCGCATAAAAGGAAGCTTCAAAGAGAGCCGCGGTTTTCCCGGAGATAATCCTGAGATAGCCCGCAACGGAAAGATCCAGATTGTTATTGTTCTGATTCTGCCTCAGCTCGCCCAAACAGATTCTGGTCATGTAATCAGGAATATTGAAGTCCAGATAGTCCCTCTTGTTCGGTATGGAAGCAGCCTGTTCCAGAGCCAGACAGAAGAGATAGTCCCCGCAGATGACGGCGGTGCGCTTTCCGAATTTTTTCTGGAGAGTGACAAAGCCCCTGCGAAGATCGGCGTTGTCAATGACGTCGTCATGCACCAGCGTGGCCAGATGCAGAACCTCTATCGCGGAAGCAAGCTTCACCGCATTGGGATGAAGCAGCCCTTCCCTGTTTTCAGCGCAGGCAAGCAAAGCGCGGGAACGAAGGAACTTGCCCCAGGAAAGCGCCAGATGCTGCGTATAATTGCGGATGGGTTTAGGAGAGGCGGACAGCAATCTGCCCACCTCCTGTTTCACCTGTTCCGCCGCGTCGTCGAAAGTAAGAAACTCGGCCGCGGCATTTTCTGCAGTGTGTTCATTAATCATTGTAAATATATAACTTTCTTGCAAATTTCACATTTTTCCAGTGCTTTTTTAGATACGGCATCACGTAATAGTCCAATCCAAAGACCCTGCCTCCGCCGATCAGGACCGCGATTGCCGCGAAGATCATCCAGAAGGTGTTGAGATACAGACCCGTAGTGCAGACGAACATGACCTGAAGAACCAGAGAAAGTCCGGAGGAAAGCGTGGTAAACAGGCCGCCGATCAGCGACAGGCCGATCAGGATTTCCGCAACCACAATAAAAATCTGCATAAAAAGCTGTACTTTGGGGTTTGGAAGAATTAACGTTTTGACAAACCAGTTCATCAGCGGCACGTCAAGTTTGAATGCCAGATCGTTCAGAGTGGATTTCGCCAGCTCCTTGCCGCTTACAAAGATCACCTGGAACCAGCCGAGGAAGCTGAAATTCATCAAAACCTGCCCGACCGCAGCAACAGCGGCACCTGCCGCCTGGCCGGCCGCATCGGCGGCACCCGACGTAGCGGAGGAAATCGCGTCTACCGCAACGGAAGCCGCTCCCGCTACCGCGTTTACCACATTCACCGCACCGGTGGCCGCAGTGGTGGTTGCGCTGCTTGTCGCGTCCGGTGTGGTGCCGCCGGCAGCCGCACCGTTCAGGATAGTGTTGTACCATGTGGTTGCGCCGCCGAAGAAGCCGGTCAGCTGGGGAGAAATAAACCAGCCTTCCACAATTTTCATGACGCCTTCATACAGCCAGACCATACCCAGCCAGATTCTGAGAGCGACGAGCAAAAAGCTCGGGGTTTTATTGGAGAAGTGGCCGCCGACAAAACTTCTGTCGTGGCGCACCGTAAAGAACTCATGCTTCATATAACTGAAAATCTTGTTCCAGCCAAGCACCTGAATGAAATAGATAATGTTGATAAAGTGCTTCGCGAACATGGCGAGGAAGGACGGAAGGTTAAACATGTGGTTGGGCAGACCGACATGGGCAACGCCGTAACGGCCGCCCACACAAACCATGACCCCGTGAAATTTCGGTTTGTACTCTTCC
>UREO01000334.1 GCA_900546895.1 uncultured Oscillospiraceae bacterium | reverse complement strand
AGATCTGCGCATGTCTCGTGGGCTCGGAGATGTGTATAAGAGACAGGGTTTTATCCTTGGCGACCTCCGTGCGCTCAAAGTCGGACTTTCTGGCGGCTTCGCTCTGGTAAGCGCGCACCTCGTCGATATTTTTCAGCCTGTCGGCCCATTTTTCGATCATGGGATGCTCCGGGGAAACGACCATGTAAGTCGCGCCGTAAAGCGTGTCCGGCCGGGTGGTATAAACGGTGAGCTTGTCCCCCGTCGTCGCGGTGAAGTCCACCTCCGCGCCAGTGGAGCGGCCGATCCAGTTCTTCTGCTGCGCCTTGACGCGGTCGGGGTAGTCGACAAGGTCGAGGTCGTCGATCAGGCGCTGGGCATACTCGGTGATTTTAAGCATCCACTGGGATTTGACCTTGCGGACGACCTCGCTGCCGCACCGCTCGCAGACGCCGTTGACCACTTCTTCGTTGGCCAGCACGCATTTGCAGGAAGTGCACCAGTTGACGGCCATTTCCTTCTTGTAAGCAAGGCCGTGCTTGAACAGCTGAAGGAAAATCCACTGTGTCCATTTATAATAATCGGGGTCGGTCGTATTGATTTCCCGCGACCAATCGAAGGAGATGCCGAGGGACTGAAGCTGCTGCTTAAAGCGAGCGATATTTTTCTTTGTCACTTCCGCCGGATGCACATGGTTCTTGATGGCGAAATTTTCCGTGGGCAGGCCGAACGCGTCCCAGCCGATAGGATACAGGACATTGTAGCCCTGCAGGCGGCGCTTGCGCGCAATGATATCGATTGCCGTGTAGGAGCGCGGATGACCGACGTGAAGCCCCTGTCCGGACGGATAAGGGAATTCTATCAGCGCGTAATATTTCGGTTTGCTGCTGGTGTTGGAGGCATGGAAAACGCCGGTTTCTTCCCATTTATCCTGCCATTTTTTCTCAATTGACCTGTGATCGTATTTCATCTTTCCTTCGCTCCTATATTTTGATTAATCTTTTACAATACCGGAAATATCGATTTTCTCCGCATCCTGCCACAGACGGTCAAGATTGTAAAATTCGCGCGCGTCCTCCGTAAAAATATGAACCATAACATTGCCGTAGTCCAAAAGCACCCAGGAGTTGGAACGGTAGCCGTCAACATGCTCCGGGCTGACGCCGAACTGCTTTAACTTGAACTCGACCTCTTCCGCAAGCGACTTGACATGAGTGCTGCTGGTACCGGTCGAAAAAACAAAATAATCCGCAAGCACGGAAATATCCTTAATGCCAATGACCTTCAGGTCCATGGCTTTCTTTTCATCCAAAATCTTAACTGTTTCCTTTGCCAGTTCCAGTGACGTCATACACAACAACCTTTCCTTTAATTGTATTTATTTTTCAGAACCGCCTCATTATAAGCGGCAATCGTATCGGGATGGATGGCGCGACAGCCCTTTGTCAGGTCCTGAATGGTGTAGACCATTCCCTCGATCATCGCCTGTTCCAGGCTGACGTCGGCGACCCTGCGCAAAGCCTCTACGCCGTCGTAGTCGCGGTCCGCGGAAATAAAATCAGCGATAAAGACGATTTTGTCGAGCAGGGTCATGTGAGCCCGCCCGGTCGTGTGATATCTTACGGCATTTAAAATCTCCGCGTCGGTGATTTTCAGTTCCTTTTCCAGATAAGCTTCCCCGAGCATTGCGTGCCACAGCTTCTGCGCGCTGCGCTCCACATCGGTCAGGATGATATCGTAACGCATCATCATTTTCAGCTGTTCATCGGGCGGAACGTCCTTCATAATATCGTGAAGGATTCCGGCAACTTCCGCTTTTTCGACATTGGCCTCATACTTTTTTGCAAGACGCACCGCAGCGTCGCGGACACAAAGGGAATGATCATACCGTTTCTGGCTGAGAAACGGCTTTATAATCGCCTCATAATCGATTTTATTCATTTTCCTTCTCCAAATACAACTTATTTTCCGCTATATAGTCCGCAACCTTCGGCGGAACAAGCTCCGAAATGCTTTTCCCATCCCGAACCGCATTGCGGACCATTGTTGACGAAATAGGAAGATATTCAATATTCCGGATGAAGGTCTTTGCTCCTTCCCTCTCCAGAATTTCAGCGTAGTCCAAAAGGGAACGCAGCCCGTCGCCGCCGCGCGGGGCCGCGCACAGAACAGCCAGCCTGAAAATCGTTTCCGCTTCATACCATTGCTCCAGGGTAAGGAACATATCCTCGCCGGTAATCAGGTAAAGCTCGGAATCCGGATTTCTTTTTTTCAGTTCCCGCAGAGTGTCCGCGGTGTAGCTGCGGCCCCTCCGTTTCAGCTCTATGTCGCTGACTTCAAAAATATTCCCTTCGCACGCAAGGCGGCACATTGCAAGCCTGTCCCTGCCGGGGGCAAGGTTTGGCGCGTGCTTGTGCGGAGGCTGATAAGTCGGAATCAGCAATACCTTTTGCGCCCCGATCATCTTTGCAAACCGCCTTGCCAGATGCATATGCCCGTTGTGGATGGGGTTGAAGGTGCCGCCGAATACGGCAATTTTTTGCATATTTACACCTTATGTCATATCATATTACTTTTTTACCGTTTTGGGAAGAGTGATTTTCGGTTCTTTTTCGTTTCTGCGGTACAGTACAAACT
>UREO01000333.1 GCA_900546895.1 uncultured Oscillospiraceae bacterium | reverse complement strand
GCACGCGGCGCTCCACCAAAGATGGAAACGCCACGTCAGCAGTAATAATTCTGTTATTTGTATCGATTTGTAACGAAGAAATGCTTCCGTTGCACACGGGAGACGGTAGTCGTGAAGCTTCTATGTATGCACCAAAAAATTCACCAAAAGTTTTCAATGGAGTTCCTTCCTTTACATCTGATCTATCTCCTGCATTAAGCAGTCCAAAAGCTGGTCCTCCGGAACCTTGCGGATGATCCGGCCTTTCTTGAACAGAAGGCCTACCCCGTCTCCTCCGGCAATGCCGATATCGGCCTCTCTGGCTTCTCCGGGGCCGTTCACCGCACAGCCCATAACGGCGACCTTCAGATTCTTTTTGCATCCCGCAAGGCGCTGCTCGGCTTCGTTCGCAAGGCGGATCAGGTCGATCCGCGTTCTGCCGCAGGTCGGGCAGGAAACGAATTGGATTCCTTCCGTGTTCAGATCAAGCGCCCGCAAAATATCAAAACCAGCGGCGACCTCCTTTACCGGGTCGGCCGTCAGGGAAACACGGATGGTATCCCCTATCCCGCGCTGCAAAAGAGAACCGATTCCAATCGAGGATTTTATCAGGCCCATCCGCTCGGTTCCAGCCTCCGTTACGCCCAGATGCAATGGGTAGTCGCAGCTTTGCGCGGCCAGCTCATAGGCCTGGATCATTCGGTTCACATCGGAGGATTTCATCGATAGAACAATATCGTGAAAATCATATTTTTCCAGCAGCGAAGCGTGATACAGTGCGCTTTCCACAAGCGCCTGCGGCGTTGGTCTGCCATATTTTTCCAGAATTTCTCTTTCCAGAGAGCCGGAATTCACTCCGATCCGGATAGGAATATTCTTTCGGCGGCAGGCGTCCGCCACCGCCTTTACATGGTCATCGGAACCGATATTGCCGGGATTGATTCTGATTTTGTCAATTCCCGCCTCCACCGCTTCCAGCGCCAGGTGATAGTCAAAATGAATATCCGCGACGAGCGGAACCTGTACGGCGTTTTTGATCGCCGGAATCAGCCGGATCGCGTCCCTGTTCGGAATCGCGGCACGGATGATACCGCACCCGGCCTGCTCCAGTTCCACCGCCTGACGGACACTTCCGTCGATATCCGTGGAAGGAATATTGAGCATGGATTGCACGGATATCTTGGAACCACCGCCAATTGTCACCTTCCCGGCATGAACCGACCTTGATTTTCTCATTATGACCCCAACCCCTTGCCGGTAATCAGCCTGATGATATCGTTAAAAGTAATAATCACCATCAACCCCATCAACAGGCAGAATCCGGCCGTGTTTACCCAGCCCTCGTATTTCGGGTTGATCGGCTTGCGGAAAATCGCTTCCACGATCAGGAACAGCAGCCTGCCCCCGTCCAGCGCCGGCAGTGGAAGCAGATTCACGACGCCAAGGTTGACGGTAATGACCATCATCATCATCAAAATATTGTTCAGGGCGGCGATAAAATTCTGCTGCAGACCGATCGAAGCCGCCTGCCCTATGGCATTTGCCGCGCCGACGGGACCCGCGACATCATTGAACCCGAATTTACCCGTGACAAGTCCGACCAGACTGTACCAGACCATTCGCACAGTGGAAACCGTGTCCTGCGCGGATTTTACAATCAGGGTGCCGGGGTTTTTTTCAATCGGCTGCACATAAAAGTCAAGAGTGAGGATTTGCTTGCCGTCCGACTCCTTAGTTTTAAACCGTATATCATCAAAGTTCAGCAGCTTTCCGCCGCGGGAAACCTGAATATCCGTCTTCATCGGGTCCGCCATGGCGAGAGCAAAGCTCAAATCGCGGTCCCCATTTATTTTGTAGCCGTTGATGCTTTTAAAAACATCGCCAACCTGCAGCCCGGCCGCCTGCAGAGCCGATTGATCGGTAAATTTTGAAATGGTCGTGGAAGAAAACGCGGGCTGCTGGCCTAAAAGAACCATCATAATAACAAGACCCAGAATGATATTCATCACGGCACCCATCACAACCACCAGCATCCGTTTCCAAACCGGTCTGTTGTTAAAGGCACGGTCGTCCGGGCTGTTTTCATCTTCGCCTTCCATCGCGCAGAAGCCGCCAATCGGAAACGCGCGCAGGGAATACTCCGTTTCCCCTCTTGTGAAATGAAAAAGCTTCGGCCCCATGCCGATCGCAAATTCATTGACACGAACTCCGGAAAGCTTCGCCGTGAAAAAATGCCCGAATTCGTGGATAAAAATAATAAAACTAAAAAGAAGAATCGCTATAATCACCAATATTGCTTTTGTAATCATGATCACCTCATCATCAGCCGACCGCGCCGAAAACATAATCCCGCGCATTGCGGTCAGCATTCAAAATATCTTCAACAGACGAAACTGTTTGAACATCCGGCTGATTTTCCATTGCACGGCGGACCAGTTCCCCAATCCGGAGAAAAGAAATCCGGCCGTCCAAAAACAGCTTTACCGCGACCTCATTTGCCCCGTTTGCCGCCGCCGGGGCTAACCCGCCGCGCTCAATTGCCTTTTCGCACGCCTCAAGGCAGGAGAAGGTTTGCAAATCGGGCTCAAAAAAGGTCAGTTTACCGTAATCCGTCAAGCTCAACTGCCCAACCGGCGAAGGAAGTCTCTGCGGCCAGGTGATTGC
>UREO01000332.1 GCA_900546895.1 uncultured Oscillospiraceae bacterium | reverse complement strand
GTATTCAAGTATAAAAAACAACATTTTGCATAATCTAACGAAAGTGTTTCCTATTTACTTTTATACTATTTGATATCAAAAATATAATTTAGGATGGTGTGAAAATTGAAGGAGGCATCTTTTGGAGAAAAATTGAAAGCATTGCGGACGGATTTGGATCTAAAACAGTCGGATGTGGCTAAAGAATTAGGAATTTCCGCATCTGTTTACGGAAATTATGAGCAGGATAAACGCAGCCCGGATTATAAAACACTGGCCAAAATTTGTGTATTTTATCATGTTTCGGCAGACTATCTTTTGGGCGTACCAACGGAAAGCGGCTGTTTTAGTGCGTTATCCAGTACGTTACGGTCTATGCACCCCGCAGACCGGCAGCAAGTGAACGAGTATGCTGAGATGCTGTATTTTTACCGAAAACACAAAAAATGAAGCAAAGGTTACTACATCTCCGTTGTTACGGTCGCACAGTAACCGATTCTAAAAAAGCAACTGAAAAACCAAAAAACCGGAGCAGCCAATCCTTTCAGAATGGCTGCTCCGGTTTACTTCTCAAAAACAAATGTTATCCCTTGCGGGGATACGTTTTCTTCCATTTCGGTTTTTCCGTATATTTTTTAGCGGGCGGCTTGCCTTTCGCACTTTCGGCAAAGCCGCTTTTTCCGGCTGTCTCTTTTTTGGCGGAGACCTTTTTTCTGGGATCGGCACCGGGCGCCATGGTACGGCGGCGGCGAAACTCCGACTTCGGAGTCGGGGTCATGATCAGCATGGGGTAAGGATTGTCCTGCACCACCGGAATGGTTTTTCCGATCAGCTTCTGAATATTGCGCAGGTCCGGCTTTTCGTCAATACAGCAGAAGGAAACAGCGGTACCGCTCAATCCCGCCCTGCCGGTCCGGCCGATGCGGTGCACATAGGTCTCGGGGACTTCGGGAAGATCATAGTTGAACACGCAGGATAATTCCTCAATATCGATTCCCCTCGCAGCGATATCCGTAGCCACAAGCACGCGGATGCTGCCGTTTTTAAAGCTGCTCAGCGCTGTCTGGCGGGCATTCTGCGATTTGTTCCCGTGAATGGCCTGCGCGTTGATGTTGGCCTTTTCCAGCTCTCTTACCACCCTGTCTGCGCCGTGCTTCGTTCTGGTAAACACCAGCGCGGAGCGGATGGACGAATCCTCCAGAAGGGAGACCAGAAGCTTCCGTTTATTATCCTTGTCCACAAAATACAGAGACTGATCGATCCTGTCGACTGTTGTTGCCGGGGGCGTAATTTCCACCTTTTCCGGGTCGACCAACAGAGTATCGACCATTTCTTCGATCTCTTTGGGCATAGTCGCCGAAAACAGAAGCGTCTGCCGCTTCTGCGGGATTTTGGCAATGATTTTTTTTACATCCGCGATAAATCCCATATCGAGCATGCGGTCGGCTTCATCCAGAACGAGGATTTCCACATTTTTCAGCTGAATATATCCCTGATTCATCAGGTCGTTCAGCCTGCCGGGAGTCGCAACCAAAATGTCCACGCCGCGGCGGAGCTTTTCCACCTGCATTTTCTGGGATACGCCGCCGAACACCACACAGGTATGCAGCCGGGTGTAGCGGCCGTAGGAACGAAAGCTTTCATAAATCTGAAGGGCGAGCTCCCTTGTGGGAGTCAGGACCAGGGAACGAATTTTCCTCGGCTCTTTTTGATCTGCCGGGCGGCCGCTTAAAAGCTGCAAAATCGGCACCGCAAAAGCCGCTGTTTTGCCGGTGCCGGTCTGTGCGCACCCAAGAAGGTCCCTGCCGGCGAGCACAAACGGAATTGCCTGCTCCTGAATAGGCGTGGGTACGGTATAGTTTTCTTTTTCAAGGGCATCCAAAATTCTGCGACTGAGGTTAAGGTCTTTAAAATCCATATTTACTCCTAATTTAATATTTATAGATAACCTGGTGCTTTTCTGTTTTCACTACCATGCTCTATATTTTCGGTTTTTTAAAATTATAGCACAACTTTGTCCAATAGTCTAATGATCCCCGAAATACATTCCCTTCCTGCGGTCCGATACCGGACGGCGCGCATACTCTCCGCCCCGAAAACACATACTAACCGCGAAGGGAAGTGCTTTCATGAGCAAAGACATCAAAAAGGCGGTAATCAACGAACTCGACCGCCGGATTGCATTGCTGAAGGAACACCAGTCCGAGCGGATGATCACCACCGGCGATCAGTACGAAGAGCTGAACCAGGCCCTGTCAAAGGTGATCGGCGTTCCGCTGACGGGGGAACTGGAAAGCATCCGGGAATTCGTTCAAACGCTGTAAAACACGATAACTTGCGGAGGTAAATTATGTCTGACAATGAATTTGCGAAAAATCTGGAAAACAATCAGTATTTTCTCTCGCTGCCGAAATTTGTACAGGAAAGCATCAAGCAGACCGGCCCCGACTTGCGTTCCGAAGAGGATCTGCGCAGAATCGCCGAAAATCTGATCCGGGAAGCCGAGCCGGGTAAAACGGGCGGCACGCCCCGCTTCTGAGAAAATCACACAGACAGACGATAGAAACAGCCCGTACCGGGGGTCTTCCGAAATTCATCGGATGCCTCCGGTATTTTCATAGCCGGGCATTCCCTAACTTCATATTGACAAGCTGTTCCCTGTTTTCATAGTATATGAC
>UREO01000331.1 GCA_900546895.1 uncultured Oscillospiraceae bacterium | reverse complement strand
GTTTAAGCAAGCGCCGCATGTCGGACATTCTAGCCACCCATTTTTGCCTTTGACCTTTTTCGGCATCTGTTTTTCAAGGGCGGCAATGGCCGTTTCCGCCGCTTCTCTTTCCGTGGGTCTGCACTGCCAATACTCCACGATATTTTTTAAAGACTTAATTGCTTGTTTGACCTCCATCGTTTTCACCTATCTTTCTTCCGCACATGGGACAAAACTTTATTTTTGTAAGCGTGAATTCTTTCCCGTCAGAGCACAAATTTACCCCGTCCGCGTGTTCTATCATAAAAAAGTCATCCTCTCCATCGAACGTTGCGCCTACAGCCCCGCTTGAAAAATCGCAGTATTCGCACCCCTTTTCACGCTCCTGCTTTTCTTGGAGGGCTTTTACGCATACGGTATTAAAAGCATTTAGTGCCTTTGTAAAATCTTTTATTGCCTTTTCAACCTTGCTCAATGTTTTCACTCCTTTTTTATTCTGTGAGGTCATCTTTCCACCTCGCTATAATTCTCCTGTTCAAAATCCAGTCCGATTTCATCAATCACAACCTGATCTATGTGCGACCAAAAGATTTCATCTTTTTTCTCGGTTCCGGATAACTCGCTGATTTTCCCGAGAAACGTCGCGCACCGGTCATGACCAAATTTAAACTCATTGTGCAATACGGCCACTGTGAGCTTCACCCAGCGCCTAAAAGTTTCAGCCTGTAATTCTTCATCGTACTCGCGTATCGCTTGTTTGGCGGCACGCGGTAGGAGTTTAGCTGCGGGTATGTGTGCTTTCATGATAATCGCCTCGCTATCTCATAAATCACATTTACAGTGCAAGCATCACCGGCAGCGCGGTACATTTGCGTATCGGATATTCCTGCAGCTATCAGCTTATCGGTTATGTAATCTGGTACACCTTGCAAACGCATACATTCGCGTGGGGTTAGGCGGCGGATACGGCTATTTTGCAAAGTTGCTTGATTACAAGCACAATCTAAAGTATTTGCAACACCTTTTCCAACTCTGCCTCTACGCGTTTTACTGTTCGGCATTGATAAATTAATGCTGTCACCGTCATAAGCTTCCGTATATCCTTTTGCTGTAGCTTCACGGACAATTAACGGCTCCCTGCCTCCACCCTCCATTTTGTTAAGGCATGGTGCTAATCCGTCCGGGTCGTAAACTCTGCCTTGATTTGGATTGTCACGGGTTGCGGTTGGCATTACATTGCCAATCTGTTTTACTTGCAAGATAGTCATCCCGCTATGATTTCCGCCGCTATGACCGCCGCCCGTCAAACATCGAGCAACTGCGGTTTCTGCTGACTGTCCGACTGTAGTATATTCGTTACTTTGTCCGGTGATAGGAAATACTTTTCTGGTACCGTATCGTCTAAGATGTCCGAGAGTGTACACGCGTTCCCTGTTTTGGGGCACTCCAAAATCTTTTGAGTTGAGCAATTGCCATTGGATATCGTACCCAAGTGACCCCATTTCACAGAGAATTTCGAGGTAGTCAAGTCCTTTATTGCTTGACAGCATTCCCTTAACGTTTTCATAGAGCAACCATTCGGGTCGATGTTCTTCCGGAGTTTCCCCGACGAGTCTAAATACTTCTCGCACAAGACTTGAACGGTCGCCATCGAGTCCGCTTCGTAATCCTGCAATTGAGAAGTCCTGACAAGGTGCTCCGAAGCACCAGCAATCTGAAATAGGAATGTCTGACCCTCTAACTGCTCTAATGTCGCTTGCTTCTGGCTCTGCACCAAATATCACCTCGTAAATCTTTCTCTTGTGTTTGTCAAACTCTACGGAATAGATGCATTCATGTCCGGCCTGTTCGAATCCCATGCGAATTGTCCCCATTCCACAGAACATATCAACGAATTTCATGTCATAGTCCCTCCATCGTCACGGCTTTCGGTAGCTATGACTTATCTTACAATTCTCAGTTCCAAATATGGGTAAAGGCTTCTAAATAGCTTTGCTTTCATTTTAAAGTCTTTTGTTTCAATGCCCTTGACATCTTCAACCCAAACCGTTTTGCCATCCCACACGATGAAATCAGGGCGGTAACGGATTCCTGTCGTAAGAACAAACGACGGCTGAATGTTAAAGCTTTTAATTGCCCCGGCGCGCTGCATGATTTGTAACTCCTTATAGCGTGCCGCTTCTGCCTTAGAATCGAACGTGTGGCCGTCTATCTCGATTTTTTCGTTATGATACTTGCTTGGATTTTTAACGCCTTGTGGGGCAAAATTAGGTATGTAAATGCTCATATGCTCACTTCCTGTCAAAATTATCAAAGACGCTTGAACTTTCATACTCGGCTATGTCGTAGGACGGTTTATGCTCAGGCTTTGCAGGACCGCGATTATCATAATTGCCCTCAATGATCTTTTTCCAATTCTCAGGTTTCAAAATCCAGTCGAGAGAGCAGCCTGACCATTTTCCATTTCTGCCAGAAAGAAAATCACTTTTTTCGATTCGTTCAAATACAGCGCTCATTTCCTCCGCAGCCATTTTCTTATCGCGGATCCGTTTCTTCCGTCCGTCCGACCAGTTTTCAGCATCCTCCGGCTTTGGCAATGAGGGGCAAAATTTTAAAAATGCGTCGCGATAGTCACTATATATTATCTTTATTGCTTTCTTGCTTTCTTTAGCTTTCTTCAATTGATGTTGGTC
>UREO01000330.1 GCA_900546895.1 uncultured Oscillospiraceae bacterium | reverse complement strand
GGTAAATCTGCGTGGAATTGGAAACAGCGGCTTCCAGATTATGCTCTACCGAAACGATCGTTATTTGATTCTCCCGGTTCATTCTTCTCAAAAAGCCGTAAATCTCTCTTTGGCTGCCAATATCCACTCCGGTGGAAGGTTCGTCCAGAATCAGTAAATCGGGGTCGCCTGTTAAAGCTCTGGCAATCAGAATTTTCTGAGTTTGTCCGCCGGACAGCGTCCCCATTAAAGCGCCGGAAAACCCGGACATTCCGACTTTCTCAAGATTTTCTGAGAGGATCTCTTTGTTTTTTATTTTCAAAAGCTTCCGGTAGGAATTCAACATCTCATAAACGGTAATCGGAAAATTGGAGTTTGAAAAATCATTTTTCTGCGGCACATATCCAATCCTCCTGGCTTGTGAGGTAATGATTCCTTCCGTCGGTTTTATGAATTTCAAAATCAGCCGCATCAGCGTGCTTTTCCCGCAGCCGTTTTCCCCCACTACGGAAACATATTCCCCCTGCCGTATATCCAGGTCGATCCCCTTGAGCACAAAAGGCGCGGCCCCCGTATACGAAAAAGACAAGTTCTCTGCTTTGATCATAATTATCCCCTTATTTCATATTCAACATAGCAATAAAAATTTCTATTACAGCAATTTCATTTCCGTTCGCAAGATAAAACGCAATTTTGTTGCAGAATCAGCTGGAAATGCTGCAGAAATATTTTCAAGGAATTGCTTGACAAGTATTTCCTTCCGGATTATATTATAAATACAAACGAGTCGCATTTGCAAGTATTATTTTTTGGAGGTAACAAAAATGTTTAAACGGTATACGGCGCTCCTGCTCAGTGCAGCAGTCGTCATGAGCGTGGGCCTCTCAGCTTGCGCCAGCAGCAATCCGGCGAGCACGGGGGCGTCCGGCGCGGCCCCGGCTTCCAGTACGGCCGCGGAAGAAAGCAAAAGCCCGGACAGTAAAATAAAAGTTTCCGTAACTTTTAACGCTATGAAAGAGTTTACGGAAGCGGTCGGCAAAGACAAGGTAGACGTCGCCACGATTATTCCGGACGGAACAGAGCCGCATGATTTCGAGCCGAAAGCACAGGACCTGGTCGGCCTCAGCACAGCACAGGTTTTTGTATACAGCGGACTGGGCATGGAGGCCTGGGCGGAGGATGCAGTCAAATCCGCAAACAATCCGAATTTAATCACCGTGGAAGCCTCGAAGGGCGCGGATGCGATCAAAAACACGGATCCGGAAGAAATTGAGGAACACGGACAGTACGATCCTCATATTTGGCTGGGCCTGAAAGGCGCCGAAGTGGAAGTGAAAAACATCAAAGACGCGCTGGTCAAGGCCGACGGAGCCAACCAACAGTATTATGAGAAAAATTATGATGATTTTATTTCCCAATTGGAAAGTCTTTATACAGAATACAATAAAAAATTTCAATCTGTGGAAAAAAAGAGCTTTGTTACGGGGCATGCCGCTTTCGGTTACCTCTGCCGCGATTTCGGGCTGGAACAAAACAGCGTGGAAGACGTCTTCGCCGAGGGAGAGCCCAGCGCGCAGCAACTGACGGAGCTTGTCAAATACTGCAAGCAGAACAAGGTAACGACCATTTTTGCGGAAGAAATGGCGAGCCCGGCCGTTTCAAAAACGCTGGCCAAGGAAGTTGGAGCAAATGTCGAAACCATTTATACCATTGAGAGCGCCGAAGACAACAAAACGTATCTGGAGCGGGTCGAAAGCAATCTGAGTAAAATTGATTCCAGTCTGGAAAGCAAAGCCTGATTTCGGGAAGGTAATATGCCCTCGTAGCTTAACGCAAGAGTTTTGGGTATTTCCAAAGGTGTCGGTTAAACTCCGTCCCAGGGCAAAAACATGTAAAGTGAGGAAAACAGTATGTACGAAGACAAGGTGCTGGTTTGTCAGGATTGTGGGAAAGAGTTTACCTGGACAGCCGGGGAACAGGAATTTTATGCCGCCAAAGGTTTTGTAAACGAGCCGAGGCGCTGCCCCGAATGCAGGAAAAAACGCAAGGAGGGGCAGAAACCGGAAAGGGCAATGTATGACGCCGTATGTGCGTCTTGCGGAAAGCCTTGCAAAGTCCCCTTTAAGCCAACCGAGGGGCGTCCCGTATATTGCAGCGAATGCTTTGCAAAAATGAGAGAACAGGCGTGAAGCTTTTTGGATTTCAATATCAGGGAGGTTTGAATTGGCTAAAAAAGCGATTGTAATCAAACATCGGCGGCAGCAGCAAATGGTGCAGAAATACGCTGCGCTGCGCAGGGAACTGATTGAAAAAGGAGACCGCGCTGCGTTAGCCGAGCTGCCGCGCGACGCATCTCCGACACGGGTTCATAACCGCTGTTCCCTGACAGGCCGTCCGCACGGCTATCTGCGGAAATTCGGAGTATCCCGTATTGTATTTCGTGAACTGGCGCATCGCGGGCAAATTCCCGGCGTCAGGAAAGCAAGCTGGTAGAGGCTGGGAAAGACGGTGAAGAAAAAACATGCGGGTAAAAATCACATTAGCCTGTACGGAAACAGGGGATCGGAACTACACGACAACAAAAAACAAGAAGACCCATCCGGAACGAATGGAAATGATGAAGTATTGTCCCCGGCTGCGCAAGCATACACTGCACAGGGAAACGAAATAAAAGGATAACATCGAACCTGCCCCCTA
>UREO01000329.1 GCA_900546895.1 uncultured Oscillospiraceae bacterium | reverse complement strand
GCGCATCGTAACGCTCTGAATTTTCGGGAATCGGAGCATAGACGGTGTCTTTGATTTTCCCCATTGCGCGGGCCGCCTCAAACACGCTGTCGTAGCCGCCGGCTTCCTTTCCCGCCGCGACGGAAGCGAAAATGGCGGAACCGAGCGCGGGCCCCTGAAGGGAACCCGCAATCTTCACGGGCATTTTAATCACATCCGCGTAAATCTGCATGGTCATCGGGTCCTTTTGCGAAATCCCGCCGGAAGCGTAAAACTCTTCGACCGGAACGCCATGCTCACGGTAATTTTCAATAATCATACGCGTACCGTAGGCGGTTGCCTCAATCAGCGCGCGGTAGATTTCCTCCGGTTTGGTCCGGAGCGTCATCCCAACCATCATACCGCTCAGGTCGACGTCGACCAGCACCGAACGGTTTCCGTTCCACCAGTCCAGCGCCAGCAGGCCGCTTTGCCCGGGGCACAGCTTTTCCGCCTTTTCCCGCAGGTACTGATGAATATTTTTATTCTGCCGGTTTGCTTCTTCCCAATCGGAAGCGGGAAGACAATTGTCGATAAACCACGCGAAATGGTCCCCGACGCAGGACTGCCCGGCCTCATAGCCGAAATAGCCCGGCATGACGCCGTCTTCCACCACGCCGCACATTCCCGGCACCTGGTGTTCTTCTTCGCCCATCATAATATGGCAGGTGGAGGTACCCATAATGGCCAGCATTTTAGACGGGCCGTCGATTCCGACCGCGGGCACGCACACGTGCGCGTCCACGTTGCCGACGGCGACCGCGGTGCCTTCCCTCAGGCCGGTAAGCTTTGCCGCCGCCGGGGTCAGCGTGCCCGCCCTGTCCCCGAGCGGAAGAATGTCACGGGAGAGCTTCTCCTCCACCACGTGCTCCAGCTTTGGATGGAGGGCCTTGAAGAAATCATCGGAGGGGAAACCCGTGCGCTTGTTCCAGATTTCCTTATAGCCCGCGGTGCAGGAATTGCGGGTCTCTTTTCCGCAGAGCTGCCAGATAATCCAGTCCGCCGCTTCAATAAAACGGTCCATCGCGTCATAGATTCCGGGGTCCTCTTCCACGATCTGCCAGATTTTTGGAATTGCCCATTCCGAAGAAATTTTTCCGCCGTAGTTTTTCAGCCACGGCTCGTTTCTCGCCGCTGCAATTTCGTTCAGACGGTTTGCCTTATCCTGCGCGGCGTGGTGCTTCCAGAGCTTTACATAGGCGTGCGGGCGGTTTTTGTACGCCGGAAGAAAGCTTAACGGCGTTCCGTCCGCCTTGACAGGCAGAACGGTACAAGCCGTAAAGTCCGTCCCGATTCCGACCACATCGTCCGGGGACACGCCGGATTCCCTAAGGATGGCCGGAACCGTATTTGCCAGCACGTCAAGATAATCCTGCGCGTCCTGCAGCGCCCAATCGTGGCCGAGCGGCGTTCCGTCCGGCAAATTTTTATCCATTACCCCATGAGGATACTCGTAAACGGAAGAAGCAAGTTCTTTCCCGGTCTGAACATCCACCAGAACCGCCCGGCCGGAAAGTGTGCCATAGTCAACTCCTACTGTATATTTTGACATAACAACATCCTCCATCGTAAAAAATGTACGTACAACTTTGCCGAAAACAGAAAGGCTTCTCAGCCCCCTTCTGTCTTTTGTCTTACTTGAGCACTCTGACGGACTTGCGTTCTACGATCGTCGGTTCAAAATCGGCCGTTGCCTTAAATGCATGGTCCTGAATCAGGTGCAGCAGGTTTCGCGCCGCGGTTTCCCCCAATACATTCATGGGGTGTGCGACCGAGGTAAGTGGGACCTCGCAAAGATCCGCAAGATCGGAATTATCAACGCTTACCAGAGAAAGGTCATCCGGAACCGCAATACTGTTTTTCTTCATAATGTCCACCATCTGCATGGCGATCTCGTCGTTGTAGCAGATCAGAGCGGTGCAGTCTTTTACACGCCTCAGGACGATTTCCGGAAACTGCGTAAGGTCGGGAATATCCTCCGTAGAATACCAGAGCACATTTTCATCATGAATTTCATACCCCGCTTTCAGCAGGGCGTCCAAATACCCGGCATAGCGCAAATGCCCCTGGTGGTCATCCGACTTAAAAATGCCCGCAATCCGCTTGTGACCCGCGTCGATCAGGTACTGCGCGGCAATCAGGCCGGCCGTGCGGTCGTTCATGGACACATGCGGTATCTTGATGCCCGGATAGCTGCTGTTGATAAACAGCACTGGAATCCTTTCCCTCTGAATTTCCTCGTAAATCTCAAAATTCGGATTCGGCAGGCCGCTCTGGGTCGGCTCAATAATCATCCCGTCCACGCCTTTTTCCAGCATGGAGCGCAGGACTCTGCTTTCGTTCTGAACTTTATTGTGCGTAAAAGCAAGCTGCATGGAGTACCCGGCTGTTGTCAATACATTTTCAATCCCACGGATAATCTGAGGAAAAATATACGCGCCCACGTAGGTGGTGACCACACCGATGGTCATAGTGGGTTCCCGTTTGGTTGATGCGTTGAAAATGATATAAGTACCGCTGCCCTGCCTGCTTTCAAGATATTTGTCCTGTACCAGAATGTTGATTGCCTGGCGGACCGTCTGCCGGCTGATTCCGAACATTGCGCCCAGCTCGTTTTCGGAATACAGCTTTTCCCCGTATTTGAGTTCTCCCGTTTCGATTTTATTTTTGATCCAAGTGACCAAAGTCATATAT
>UREO01000328.1 GCA_900546895.1 uncultured Oscillospiraceae bacterium | reverse complement strand
ACACCGTCTAATTCGTCGGCAGCGTCAGATGTGTATAAGAGACAGGTATTGGACCGTGCTTTTCACGGTCAGATCTTTTTCGGCGACCGCGTTGAGCACGTTGGAAATATCCATGATATAAGAGCGAAGGCTGTGAATCGTGTTTTGCAGGGCCAGCATCAGGCGCGCGCTTTCGTCTTTGCCTTTTATCTGCTGAATATCCTCCTGAAGGTTTCCCTGCGCCAGCAGTTCAATTCGCCGGGTTGCCGAGACAATCGGATCGGTGATCTTTTTAGAAAAGATACTGGTGACGAAAACGGCGGCGAGAATCAGCAGGAGTCCCATGCCGACGCAGAGCATCAGGGAGCTGCGCAAATTTTCCTCGACCTGCGTGACCGGCGTGGTAACCGCAACCGACCAGCCCTCGGGTCCGTCAAGCGGAGTGTAGCCGACAAGACGCCGTACACCCTTATAGTTGCTATAGCCAAATCCCGTTTTTCCGGCGATCATCTGACGGTAGATATTGGCAATGGGAAGGTAAGAGGAGTCCTTTTCCGCCAGTTTAATATAATCCGTCGGGCTTTCAACATTTTTTTGCTCCGGATGGAGCACGGTGTTGCCGTTACGGTCAATCACAAACGCGTAACCGCTTTCCCCGATCTTGATCTGGTCAAGCGCTTTGCCGAGGGCTTCGTAAGGAAATTCTCCGTACAGTATTTTTCCTGAGCCCGCGATTGGGCTTGCAATCAGAAGCGTTAACTGTTTGGAGCTGTTCAGCGCGGGGCTGGAGAGAGAAGTTTCGCCCTTCTTTGCTTCCTGAAAAAAGGTCTTTTCCCCGATCTTGTCGCCTCTGTCATTGTTTCCCTGCGTGTCGGCGATCGCTATGTAATTGAAACCGGCCGCCTTCGCCTCCTCGTCCAGAAGACGCTTCTGTTCCTCGGAAGTTGTGTGGCCGTCCGTCAGATAGCTCTTTGAAGCGGTGATTTTCAATTCGTCGCGGTAAGAACCCAGCTCCGAATCAATCCCCTGTTTATACGCCGTCGCCAGATAAGAGGAATTCTGCTGAAGCTGGGATATCGAGCTCTGATAGTAAAGAACGGAAGAAATAAGCGTAAGGGAAAGAATGGTAAGAACAAGCAGGAAAGAAATGTAGAGCAAAAGCCTGGTTTTTAAATGTTTCATTTGTAAAATTACCCCTAAAAGATGATCATCCGATTACAGCATTTCCAATTGATTCTGCAACAAGGTTACGTTCCCCCCGCCGAAAGCGGGGGGAACGTGTTTCGTCTCGCAAACTGAAATGAACTGCTATAATCTGGATAAATATAGTATACTTTCTTTTATAAATTCTGTAAATAGTCGAAAGAACAGATTAAAGCATCTTTTTTGTGTCAATTTGTTAAATTTCGACGGATTTTCTCTTAAAAAGACCTGTGCCGGGAGATGATTGCCACTTACCTGATCCGGGAAAACATGCTGTAAATAATTTGAGTTTGCATACACGCTCTAGGATGACAAAACTATTTCTCCGTGATATAATCAAAAATACGCAATTGGAACTAAATTACATAAAGAATTAAACGAGGATGCTATGAACGAAAAAGAAATTGCAGAAATCCGCCGCCGCTTCCGTCCGGACAAGAGCAATATTACCCGGATACGCGGCTGTTACGTGAACGATCAGAGAGAAATTGTTTCGGAGTTCAGCCAGCCGCTGGGGTTAATGCCTCAGGAGGAATCCGAGGAGCTGCTGGCCATTCTGAAAAAGACGCTGTCCGGTGCGATCGGAAAGAACCTGATCGACATTGAATTTGCTACTCAGCAGGTTCTGGAAGGCGAGGAGCACAAGCTGCTGATGGCGCTTAAAGATTCCTCGCTGGAAAACAACGATGCCGTAACGGAATTTTACGGACGCGTAATTCAGACGCTCGACATGGAAGGCCATTATCTAATTCTTCTGGCTTACGATCAATATGATGTTCCAAACTATACAAAAGACGGAGAAAAGCAGGAGGATTCCTCGGAGATGTTTTCGTACTTTCTGTGCAGCGTCTGTCCTGTAAAATTAACAAAACCGGCGCTTGGCTATCATGTTTCTGAAAACAGCTTCCGCAACATCAGGACGGACTGGGTCGTGTCGGCGCCGGAGCTTGGATTTCTGTTTCCGGCCTTCAGCGACCGCAGCGCCAACATTTACAACGCCCTTTACTACTCCCGCAACATTGCGGAGAACCACACGGAATTCGTCGACACCGTATTCAAAAGCGAAATTCCGATGCCCGCCGCCGCACAGAAGGAAACCTTTCAGACCGTTTTGGAGGAGACCGTTGCCGAAGACTGCAGCTTTGACGTCGTACAGGCGGTTCAGGAACAGTTATCCGAAATGATCGAGGAACACAAAAACAATAAAGAGGAAGAGCCGCTGGTCGTCTCCAAAAAAACGGTAAAGGGGATTCTGGAGTCCTGCGGGCTCTCCGAAGACCGCGTGACCGCCTTTGAAGAAAAGTTCGACACGGAATTCGGCGCCGATACCGAGATCAGCCCGCAGAATCTGATTGATACAAAGCAGCTGGAAGTCCGTACTCCCGACGTGACGATCCGCGTAAATCCGGAGCGCAACGACCTGGTGGAAACACGAATCATTGACGGCACCAAATACATCTTGATCCGCGCGGACGAAGGCGTCGAGGTCAACGGTGTGAACATTCATATTTCGTAACGGCGCTTCCCTTATCTCAGCATCCGCCGGTCGTGTCCGACATGATCGGCCCGGGCTATAAG
>UREO01000327.1 GCA_900546895.1 uncultured Oscillospiraceae bacterium | reverse complement strand
CTGATAAACTTCCAGTGTTAACCCCTGACGGGAAACCATGTCGCATAAAATACGGCCTTCTTCATTGTTACAGTTATGAACGATAGGAAATTCGGGGACAAATCCGATCCTCTTTAAAAAGTCCAGTTCTTCACCGATATTGGCGCAGGGGATACCCAGATGGTCAAGTCCGGAAATTAACTGCGGTTCGTCCCACTCAGTGTCTGCCACACGCTGGCTGATTTCAAAAACGACCCCGAACGGTGACAGAATATTATAATACAATTCTCCGCTGCCAAAAATACCGGGGTTGAAAAAGCTTTTTCCGTCCTGCAGAATCATCCTTAGGTTTCGTGCCTTGCACCATTCAATCGCGATTTCTATATTTCCTGTGCGCAGTGCAATATGGCTGAGCCCTGTGAAATAGCCTTCCTTTGGCGGCAAAACAGAAACAGTTTCCCGGCCGGGCTCTAAATACAAAGTACAGCCGCCGTTTTCTAAGACCGCTCCGTCTCCCGCCGGGGAGGATTTGAAAAAAAGATTTTCACACAGCCAATGCTCCGCGGCGGACACATCCGGAACCTGAAGAGCAGGGCCCGGAACGGTGCTTTTGATCATTGAAAAATCCTCCCGGTTTTAGTTCGATTCGTTTTTATTGCGATTTTTAATATAATCAATGTAAACAGCCAGAAGAATTACGACACCTTTGAGAATAATCTGCCAGAAAGAATCGATTCCCATCAGATTCAGCCCGTTGCTGAGAATGCCGATAATCAGCGCGCCGATGATGGTTCCCCCAACATAGCCGTAACCGCCGAGCATACTGGTGCCGCCTAAGACACATGCCGCAATGGCGTCCATTTCCGCACCGTTTCCAGCAATCGGGTTGCCGGAATAGCTTCGGGCGGATAAAGTGATTCCTGCAACTGCCGCCATAATGCCGCTGAATATATAAATTCCCAGTCTCAGATTTTTTACATTGATGCCGCTGAACTTTGCAGCTTTTTCATTTCCGCCGACCGCATATAAATGCCGGCCGCTCCGGCTTTTGGAAAGGAACAGGTAAACGCCGATCAGAATAATCAGAAGGTACACGACCGGCAGAGGCATAAATCCAAGATATCCTGTTCCTATATTAATAAAGGACTCGTTGTCAATGCGTACTGTGGTTCCGCCTGTGTATACGTAAGCGAAGCCGCGTAAAATATTCATCATCGCAAGCGTTACAATGAACGGAGGCATCGTCGTACGGGTAATGATAAAGCCGTTAATCAACCCGATTAGCGCCCCCGCCGCAAGACAGGCAAGTAAAACTAAGGGAATAGGTAGCCCCATCCCAACCAATGTGCCGGCCAATACTCCAATAACCGCAATGGAGGAGCCGACAGAAAGATCGATGCCGCCGGAAATAATCACCATCATCATTGCTGTGGCAAGGTACAGATTTGATGAAATCTGACGCATGACGTTCATAATATTTTTTTGGGTAAGAAATATAGGGGAGTTTGCCGAAATAATAATGCAAAGTGCGGCGAGCCCGATCAATATGCCGGCGTTTCGTTTCAGGTAAACGGTGGAGCCTGTCACCAACTTGCCGCCGATACTCCTGCCCGGCGCGGATGCTGTTTTATTCATAAGTAAGGCCATCCTTCCAATCTCACATTTTTACAGCGTACTGCATAATTTTTTCTTGTGTTAGTTCGGCACGGTCCAAAACTCCTGTGATTGTACCGCCGCACATAATCACCACACGGTCACTCATATTAATGACCTCCGGCAGTTCAGAGGAAATCATAATGATTGGCACGCCCTGTTTTGCCAATTCATTCATAATCGAATAAATTTCACTTTTAGCGCCCACATCAACTCCCCTGGTCGGCTCATCGAGAATGAGCAGCTTGGGATTTGTCGCCAGCCAGCTGGAAATAATTACTTTCTGCTGATTCCCGCCTGAAAGAGCACCGATTAAAACCGAACTGTCGGGCGCTTTGATTAAAAGTCTTTTCATGTATTCATCTGTGATGCTGTCTTCTTTGGCCGTATTGACAAAAATACCGCGAATAAACTTTTTCAGTACTTTGAATGTAATATTGAACTTAATGTCCTGAATCGGGAAAATACCTTCCCCTTTTCTGTCTTCCGGTACGAGGGATACTCCTTCGGAAATCATCTGCGATACGCTTTTTCCGGTGACATCCTTCCCGGACAGTGTCACCTTTCCACCGGTAATCTTATCAATTCCAAAAATCGCCTTCATGGTCTCGCTGCGTCCTGCACCGATTAAACCGGCAAAACCTAAAATCTCCCCTTTTTTTAGCTCAAAACTGATATCGTGTATTTTACTGCTCGACAGATTTTCAACTTTCAGAACCGTTTCCTCAAAATCGTTGTAGGTCCGGTTATAATAGCTGGACATGGTCCGACCGACCATCATCGAAATCAGTTCCTCGTTGGTTGTCTCTGATGTTTTTTTGCTTCCAACATACTGTCCGTCCCGCATAACCGTCACACGGTCTGCGATTTCTTGCAGTTCACTCATACGGTGTGAAATATAAATGATTCCGATCTTCTGTTCTTTCAATCGCCGTATGCTTTCAAATAGAGCTTCCACTTCCGTGTCAGCCAGTGAAGAAGTCGGTTCATCCATGACGATGATTTTTGCGCTGAAAGAAATCGCCTTTACGACTTCCACCATTTGCTGCTGGGCAATCGTCAGCTGCGCCACTTCCTGCCCTGCTTTCAGCGGAAGTCCGAAACTGTCCAGCATCTGCTGGGTTTTACGGTTGATCTGTCCATAATCT
>UREO01000326.1 GCA_900546895.1 uncultured Oscillospiraceae bacterium | reverse complement strand
TTCAGAAAATTGCTGAGGCTACAGAGAGGTCTGCGTGAATTTGTCGGAGGGAAATAGAGTGAAAAAAGCGAAAAGTATTAAGGAAATCGCGGAGCTTGCAGGGGTTTCGACCGCAACGGTTTCCCGTGTGATTAATCAAAACGGACGCTTTTCCCCAGAAACAGAGGCCCGTGTCCGCAGCATTATAGCACAGAACGATTATGTACCCAACATGTCTGCTAAAGGCCTGCGTACAAACCGCACACGCGTGATTGGTATTATGGTGCCGGATATTACAAACCCGCATTTTTCGAGTATCGTACTCAAGCTGGAAATGAATCTGTTTCGCCGAGGGTATTCCTGCCTGATCTGCAATACAAATGAAAGTGCAGATCTGGAGAAAAAACACGTTCAATCGCTTACTGCCCAGAATGTCAGCGGTATTGTAATGATCTCAAGCACGCGCAACTACGTCGAGCTCGGTGCGCTGCCGGTGGTATATCTGGATCGTCCCTCCCGGAGCGGGGGCAACAGTGGCGTGATGATAGAATCCGATAACGTGATGGGGGGGTATCTTGCCACGCGGGAACTTCTGAACGCAGGCTGCCGCAAGGTTATCATCCTGAAATGTCTGTCGAATGATACCAATCAAACCGCCCGGTATGAAGGCTTTTGTCAGGCGTTGATGGAAAGAGGGATTCCTGAGGAGGAAGCGCTCTGCGTGAACCTCAGAGAGGTTTCCATTGTGGCTGCGCGCAAAGCCACTCTCGATCTGCTCGACGCGGAGTCGGTATTTGACGGTGTGATGTGTACAACAGACACCGTGGCAGCGGGTGTAGTGATTGCGCTTAGGGATCGTGGGCTTCAAGTTCCAAACGACGTGCTGGTAACGGGCTTTGACGATTGCCAGTTGGCGGCGGTATGTGGCCCCGGACTGACCAGTGTCCGGCAGAATGTTGATGAAATGGCGCGGCTTGCGACGGAGCTCCTGCTTAAAATGATCCGTGGGGAACAACCCGGTTCTGTTTACTATCGGCTTCCGGTTTCTGTAACCGTGCGCGATTCCACCCGTCCAGGGGGATGGGTTTAGCGCCTGCACCGTTGCATACAACCGTTTCTGAACAGAAAGGTGTTGCCGGGCCGGAATTGCCCGAGCACTTTGACTGAATTTTATGTCTTTGAGTCACTATTGCGTTCGCTCCGTTAGGCTTATGGACAATTTCTACAAGAAGCAGCCGCCAAATTCATTTGGAGGCCGCTTTTTTGTCGTTTCCCAGAACAGTGAATAAAAATCCGGATGCGGATACCTCAGAGCACATCAAGATGTGGTTCTGTAATGTAACATAGAATAGCTTTTTTAAACGGAATCCATTCTTGTTTTTCGCGGAAGTGTGGCACTCTTCGCAGAATACGGGAATGTCCCAATCCGGTTGCAGGCAATAAATTTCAAGGACAGCATAAAAGCATTCAAAAACAGGTAATTTTGCACAAGTTGAGCAATCGTTTACTCATAATTGTGATGAAATTAATTTAATAGTATTGACAATGGATTGGGCAAATAGTACAATAAGCATGCTTAAGGGAAAACGATTACTCAACTTCCCTGAAAGGTATCCCGAAATTTCAAAGAATTTAGGAGGAACTGTAATGAAAAAGATGAAAACTCTTGTTGCAGGTTTGCTGATCGCTGCACTGACGCTGAGCATGGCCGCCTGCGGGTCCGCCGGCGCTTCGTCTGCCGGTTCGAACGGCGCAGCTTCCCAGCCGACAGACAGTGTCGGTTCGACTGCAAGCGGCGCAAACCAGTATGCCGTGGTACTGAAGGTGCTTTCCAGCCAGTTCTGGCAGACCATGCGCGATGGTATTGAAGCCGAAGCGAAAAAGCAGAACGTGAAGGTAGACATTTACGCTGCGAATACCGAGGACGATGTGGAAGGCCAGGTTACATTGCTTGAAAACGCGATTTCCAAAAACTACAAGGCCATCGGTGTGGCACCGATTTCTGACGTGAACTTGAACAACGCGATTGCAGATGCCACGAAGAAGGGTATCAAAATCGTGGATATTGACGAAAAAATCAACATGGATACTCTCAGTCAGCTGGGCGGCGCCTGCTACGCCTATGTTGCCACGGATAACAAGGGTGTCGGCAAAATAGGTGCCGAGTACTTAATCAAGCAGATCGGCGGTAAAGGTGAGGTTGCCATTGTGGAAGGCAAGGCGGGCGCGATTTCCGGCGAGAACCGCCGTGACGGCGCCAAAGAAGCTTTTGAAGCCGCGAATATGAAAATCGTCGAAAGCCAGCCGGCGGATTGGGATCGCACCAAGGCTTATGATGTCGCTACAAACTATATTACCGCGCATCCGGACCTGAAAGCCATCTACTGCTGCAACGATACCATGGCCATGGGCGTGCAGGAGGCGGTTACCGCTTCCGGTAAGGACATCAAGGTCTGCGGTACGGACGGAAACAACGACGCCATTCAGTCTGTCGCGGACGGAAAACTGACAGCGACCGTGGCGCAGGATTCCGCCGCAATCGGCGCAAAAGGTCTTGACCTGATGATGGAAGCCGTACAGAAGAACGCTGAGCTTAAACCGGGAGCCGATGTGCCGACCTTTGGCATCGATGCAATTCTGATTACCAAGGACAACGCGTCCCAGCACCTTTCCAAATAAGCCCGGGGAAAACATCCGACAATATCCGACTGCCGCCGCCCGCGCACGCAGCTGCGACGGACGGCGGCGTTTCAGACATTGCGAGCGGCAGACGCCTGTCTCTTATACACATCTGACGCTGCCG
>UREO01000325.1 GCA_900546895.1 uncultured Oscillospiraceae bacterium | reverse complement strand
TTCAAGCTCCGTGGACTTTACGACCTCATTGAGCTGAATGGAAACGGTGCTGTAATTAATCAGGGAATCGTACTGACGCAAAGTGCCGGTATACTGCTCGATCTGGTAATTGACATCCGCAAGCGCCTTCTCCAGCGCGATGACGTCGGTCAGGGAACCGGATTTCTGCAGCAGGGCCATCAGCCTTTCCTGCTGGGTGCGCAGGCTTTTCAGCCTTGCTTCGGTATCATAATAGCTTTCGCTGATATTTTCGCTGGAGCTGGTCAGATTCAGGACGCTCCCGATGGAACCCGCGCTGCTTTTGAAACTGCTGAGCTTTTCCTGTGGAATCCGCAGAACAAAATTCGCGGAACGCAGGTCCTGCTTCTCTATCCCGCTGCCCGTGACGCTGGAATCCTGCACATAGCCGTTCAGCTCCGTGCAAAGGCTCTGGATCTTCTGGACGGAATCGTCGAATTTCAGTGTTTCTATCTGATACGACAGGCGCTCTATGATCTTCTGAGTGGAAGAAGCGGCCGCGATTTCACCCGCGGTCGGATTGCTGTTCGCCGTATCCGCGGTACCGTTCGCTGCCACCGATTTCTGCTGTCCGCCGTCGATTCCCGCCGCTTTGTTCGCTGCCCGCGCGTCCTGCATGGCGACGGATTTCTGTTCCGTCGCAGGCACTGCGGCGGAGCTTCTGCCCTGTGAGGCACAACCGACGAGGATGGATACCGTTATTAACAATGCGGCGGAAAGCGCTAAAAATCCCCTGTTTTTCATTTTTTCCCCTCCCTGTATCCGGCCGATTTTGCAACCAGTTTACGTTTCTCCCTCGCCTTCGGCGGGGAGAAACGTGTTTTGTCTCGCAAGTTGAAATGGAATTGCTGTTAATCAAATTACGGCACATACTGCTCCCGCAGCGCGATGATTTTTCCGTCGCTTACGGTGTATTCATAGGGAAAGCTCAATGCGCCGTCCTCAGCAAGGCGCTTCCCCAGCCCCGCGGCGTCTGTCTGTACGTCGGATTCCGCCACGTTTTGCGCATTCCACTGAATCAGGCTGATTTTTGCGTTTTCAGAAAGCCTTATTTTCTCCGTTTCCGCGGTAGGATTGTAAATGTAATAGCCGTCCGGAAAATCACCGTCGAGTTTCAGCTCCCGAATCCGGCTCTTATCTTCATTGGTGATCCATTCAATCGGGTCCAGAGTAACCGTTCCGGTTTTTTCATCGTAGCTTTTGATATAGCACATCTTTTTCTTCCACGAAATCTCGGAAGAGGTGCTGTCCGGGGCGCTGTTCAAATAAATTTCACTTCCGACGCTATCCAGACTGCTGCTTTTTGATTCCCCAGCGCTCTGCGCGGTCTGCGTGAAAATCCGGAGCGTTTTGCCGTCATAGACGACAAAGCCGGGAATCGGACCGTTTTCCCCCAACGTGTTAAAGAAATCGACCGGCATATACGCCGTGCCTTTGATTACGGTCGGCTTGACACTCTTTCCGTCCACCGTGTAGCCCGCGTCCGCCTTTTTCACATTGTGCCGCAACGCGTCGGCGGTCTCTTCCAGCGGCAAAAGTACGCCGCCGTCGTTCACAACGACCGGGTTCTGAAACTCCATATCCATCCCGTTGTCCCGCACGTTCCGCCGGGCCGGGTTGTTGCCCAGGCGGAATTTCAGGTCAAGGTCAGTCAGCGGAAAACGAAACTCCGGCATTCCTCCCGCGTAGGGCATCAGCTCATACAGGTCGAAATAGACGACAAGATCCTGCCCGTCCAGATAATAAGGATACGCACCGTGCTTTTCTTCTACCGTTTTTGCCGCTTCGGGGAAATAGAAATCGGGGCGTTTTTTGATATCCGCCAAAATGGTATCGGTGATTTTCTTTGTTCCCACCTGTGCATCCTTCCATAAAGCGCTCGGCGTTTCATAGAATTCACCCGTCTGAATATTTACATTGAAAGATTTTATCCACCGGTAGCCGTGTGCGCCGCCTGTGTAATTTTCATTCATAATCCACACGGAAAGGATATCATTATCCCAAAAGAGATCGTAATCGCTCTGGAAAAAAAGATGTCCCTCTGCCGCCGAATTGCCGAGCTCCTTTTCCGCCTGCTTTACCTCGGCAAGTCCGTTATCGGAAATCTCCCTGATTTTCTTGTTCAGTTCTTCCGCCGCGGAAAATCCGGAAAAATCCGGAAGCGCGGTCCGTATCTGTATCCCGCCCTCTACGGCGTTGACCACATTGCTGCCTTGTGAAAAACCGTTTACCCTGCTGGAATTTGTCTCCGTTTTCCCGGCGCAGCCCGCCTGGAAAAGGACACAAACCACCAGCAGCAGAAGCGCCGCGCGCTTTGCCCGGTAGATCATCCCGATTCCCCTTTTCCTGCTTCTCTATTATCAACGATATGAAATTCTTATCACTTTCATTAATAGTATCACGAAAAATTATAGAATGTCTATATTTCTGACAGCTTTGTAACGGTTATAAAAAAATTGTATTTGGTACATCCGGGAAACCGTATTTCTTTCAGATAATCATTCCGCCGTTGACACCCAGCACCTGACCGGTAATAAAGCGCGAATTTTCCCCCGCAAGAAAGCTGACTGCTGCGGCAATGTCCTCCGCCGTGCCGATCACGCCAAGCGGGGTATCCTCTTTCAGCGCGCAAAGGGTACTCTCGTCAAGCTGCGCGTTCATTTCGGTTGTTATGACGCCCGGCGCCACACAGTTGACCTGGATTCCCGACGGGCCGACTTCCTTCGCCAGCGCTTTGGTCAGCCCGATCACCGCCGCCTTTGCCGCGGAATAAT
>UREO01000324.1 GCA_900546895.1 uncultured Oscillospiraceae bacterium | reverse complement strand
GTTCTACGCGGCGCAGAACGGATTCAATATTTACGAAAACAACTACTATATCCCCATGGGGTTCAGCTACGATTCCTATATTACCCGCGCGGAATACGAGCAGGTGGATAAGGAGAGCCGCCACCTGCTTTTGCTGAAAACGCTGGTGCTGGAAAACGACGACGTACAGAAGTACGCCGGAATTCTTCCCCACAACGACGATTTCCTGTCCAGTGAATTTACGCAGAGCGCCTATTTTGAGGACTGCATGAACCGGAAGTCGGAGGCCTGTTCCTTTTTTGAGCGGGATAACAGCGGCTTTACCGCAAAAATTACCGCGGACAAGGAACGGCTCGTGTTTTTCAGCGTCCCCTGGGAAGGCGGCTGGAGCGCGCAGGTCAACGGCAAACCGGCGGAAATCGCCAAGGTAAACGTCGGGTTCATGGCGGTGAAGGTGCCGGCCGGGGAGTCGGTCATCCGCTTCGACTATGCGACGCCGGGCCTGAAGCTGGGCGCGGCCGTTTCCGCGGGCGGTGTGGTGCTGTATCTGGTGTTTTATCTTGTAACCCGGGCGTATGACAAAAGGAAGCCGCGCAAGCGGAAAACGTACCGGATCAAATACGAAGAACTCCCGTCGGAAGGGGTACGGCCGGCGCCAGAGGCACCGGAAACGACACAATGACAATTTTACCGGAGGAAATTATGCCTACTGTATATTTGGTGATACCCTGCTATAACGAGGAAGAGGTTTTGCCGGAAACGGTGAAACGGCTGACAATCAAAATGAATTCCATGATCAAGGCCGGGCGCGCCGACGAAAAAAGCCGGATGCTCCTTGTGGACGACGGGAGCCGCGACCGCACCTGGGAGCTGATCAGCGGGTACTGTGAAGAAAATACGCTGGTCAGCGGGATCAAGCTCGCGCACAACCGCGGCCACCAGAACGCGCTTCTGGCGGGGCTGATGACCGCGAAGGAATACTGTGACTGCGCGATCAGCCTGGACGCCGACCTGCAGGACGATATTGAAGTGCTGGACCAGTTTGTGGACAAGTTTACCGACGGCTGCGACGTAGTCTACGGAGTGCGCAACAAGCGCGAGACGGACACGGCTTTTAAGCGTACCACCGCGCAGGGCTTTTATAAATTCATGAAGGTGCTCGGGGTGGATGTCGTCTATAACCACGCGGACTACCGGCTGATGAGCCGCCGCGCGCTGGATGCGCTGAGCGAATACAAAGAGGTCAACCTGTTCCTGCGCGGGATCGTGCCGCTCATCGGCTACCGGAGCGACTACGTGTACTACGACCGGAACGAGCGCTTTGCGGGCGAGTCGAAATATCCGCTGAAAAAAATGCTTTCCTTTGCGCTGGACGGTATTACGTCCTTCAGCGTGAAGCCGCTGAAGATGATTTCCACCTTGGGAATCATCCTGTCTTTGCTGAGCATTCTGGGACTGATTTACGCGCTGGTTTCGTATTTTATGGGCCTTGCGGTCGCGGGCTGGACGGCAATCGTCTGCTCCATCTGGCTGCTCGGCGGCATCCAGATGCTTTGTCTCGGCGTAGTGGGCGGCTACGTCGGCAAGATTTACAGCGAAGTTAAGGCAAGGCCGCGTTTCCGGATCGAAGAATTTAAAAAATAGCCCGGATTTTACGGAAAAAGAAAGAATTTTGGCCGGTAAAAAATTGCCTTGGAAATGAACCGGCAATATTACCCGGGAAATTTTCAGGGGATTAGAAAGCGGACAGGGTTTCCTGCCCGCTTGTTATTTTAGAAGGATGCGTGTTTCCCCGGGGTTCAGGCTGATGAGCTTAGCCGAAATGCGCGGGTGCTTGAGCTGCCTGCGCACCATATCGCGCAGCACTTGGCCGCTGTTGTAGCCGTGAATGACCCGGATCTCCGATACGCTTTTGTCCGCGCGGGTCAAAAGCTGCTCCAGGCCGCGTTTGGCCTCGCCGGCGGTCATGCCGTGAATATCCACTTCCAGAACGCTGCCGTATTTTGTCTGACGCATTGTTTTCTCCACTTATCTTTCTGTTTCGGCAATCCGAAAAACAGCCTCCCTTTGCGGAAGGAAACTTTTCAGGACCTCGCCGGTCCGGGCTTCGCCTGCCGTCTTCCTCAAAAAGGGGGAGCCTAAAAAGGAGAAACGGCTTTATCGACCGCCTGAAATATGATATATGAATATTATAACATCAATTCAAAAAAAAGAAAGCGTCCGGAAAGTCAAAAACAGGGATGGACGATCGGGTCCTTTATGCTATAATAAAGAGAACGGGAGGGATTCGGAGTGAAGGTTGTCGATCTGAGAAACGTCTTTGCAAGCTGTAACGACGTGCTGATTGAAATCAGCGATCATTTCATTTATTATGCAGAAGAGAAGAGAGAGGAAGGCCACAACAATCTCTTTATTTTGGAATATAACCGCGTCACGCGCCGTGAACGGATCATAGCGAACTATTTTCTGAGCAATCCGGCTTTTGTACAGCATTTTTTCAGCTTTCCGGAGGACATTATCGTCGTGATGGAAAGCGGGGAAAGTGATGCCTGGATTTTACGGATCGACAAGCACACGGGCGCAGAAAGAAATATGGCCACGCTGAACTTTATCGGCGGGTTTTCGGACTGCACCGCGCTGGACGAAAGCCACCTGATGATTTACACGAAGGAGAACGCGCAGCACCGGGCGCTGTTTGAGGACTACAAAAAGCTGACCGGCTTTGAAAAAGTGGCGTATCTTTACGATATTGACGATGAAAAGTACTATTATGTGCGCGACCCGCGCGTCTGCACCGCTGACAGCGCCGGGCTCATTTCCTACGAGGCGGACGGGCAGAAAC
>UREO01000323.1 GCA_900546895.1 uncultured Oscillospiraceae bacterium | reverse complement strand
GGGATGAGGAGATGCTGGAGGATATTACCGGCATCGTTGAGCAGCAGTTCCGAATAATCATTAACAGGGATACATTCAACTATTCGCGCTATGCAACGCATTTGCAATATTTATTCCAACGCATTCATGCGCAGAAAGCATTGAACAGCGATAACATACAGATGTACAAAAGTTTGCGTGATGAGTTCCCGGAAATTACCGACTGTGTGGAGAAAATTGGAACCCACATCAAGGAAAAATGGGACAGTGAACTTACGGAAGAAGAAAAGTTATACTTGATTTTGCATGTGAATAGGATATGCGTAAAAGAAGGACTGTAACCAGCGTAAGGCTGGGCATGACCTCTGTGGCACTCAGCGGCGGAAAGCTGCCGGGTGTTATAGGGGCCTTTTTTTTGGCTAAAACGACGGAGCGCGCCCGCCGTTTTTATAAGGACAAAAAACATTATGGATAGGAGAAATCAAGATGGCTGTAAATAACGGGCAAATCGCGGAACAGGTTTTGGCGGCTGTTGGCGGCAAAGACAATATTGAGTTTGTTACACATTGTATGACGCGGCTTCGCTTTAATCTAAAGGATGCAAGTGTTCCGAACGAAGAAGCAGTGAAGAATATTAAAGGGGTGCTCGGCGTTGTGGTAACCGGCGGACAGTATCAGATCGTCATTGGTCAAAATGTCCCTAAGGTGTACGCCGCGCTCTGTGCCCAGGCGGGCATCAAGCAGCAGGAAGCTGTTAAAGAAAATCTTGATGCGCCCAAGGAAAAGCTGACACCCAAAAAGGTCGGAAGCAACATCATGAATTATCTTGCCGGTTCCATTACACCGCTTTTGCCGATCCTTTTGGCCGCAGGTATGTTCAAGACGGTACTTGTAATCTTTGGGCCGGATATGCTGAACCTTTTCGGCGCAAAAAGCAATTTGTATACTGTGCTGAACTTTTTGTATAACGCAGGCTTTTATTTTCTGCCAATTTATCTGGGTTACCATGCCGCAAAGAAAATCGGTGCAAGCCCGGTCTTGGGAATGTACCTGGGCGGCATCCTGATTGCCCCTGCCTTTGTGGCACTGGCGGGGACGAACGTTTCTTTTGACGTATTCGGCATTCCCTGTCAGGTGAGCAATTATTCCCAAAGTGTGCTGCCCATCATTTTGGCGGCCGCAGTTTTGTATTATGTAGAGAAGCTGTTCAAAAAAATTATTCCGGACGCGCTTGCAACCGTATTTGTGCCGTTCCTGACCATTTTCGTTATGACGCCGATCACACTGTGCCTGCTTGCGCCTTTGGGTTCGATCTTAAGCCAGTATCTTTCGGTTGCGCTGATGGGAATTGCAACCTACGGCGGTTTCCTTGGAAAGGCTGTCATTGCGGCTGTGTGGGAGTTCCTGGTTATGACAGGGATGCATATGGTTCTTGTTTTGCCCGCAATGACTACCCTGATGAACGACGGCTATGAACCGCTGATCTTTGTTTGCGGCAAGTGTGCGGTGTTCGCAACAATCGGGATGTCCGTCGGCGCTTTCCTGCGCTTGAAAGACAAGGAAGAAAAGGCAATGACTTTGGGATATTTCATTTCCGGTATTCTGGGTGGTGTAACAGAGCCTATTTTGTACGGTACCGGTCTGCGGTACAAGCGCCCCTTCCTGGGGATGATCGCCGGCGGCTTTGCCGGCGGTGCCTATGCGGGTCTGACGAATGTGGGTGTTTATACCATGTCGCCTTCCAATATTCTCAGTTTCCTTGGCTTTGTCGGCGACAGCCCGGCAAATCTGATCAATGGGATTATTGCCATTGCCATTGCGCTGATCGTTTCTGCTGTTGTGACGTTCTTCTTTGGGTTCAACAAAGAAGATTTGGAAGGAAAAGATAAGAACTAATTGCGGAGGCATATATGATACAATTGCTTTTACGGGCCGATGATCTTGGCTACAGCGAAGCTGTAAACTATGGAATTGCAAAAACGGTGCGACAGGGCATTATTGGAAGTGTCGGTTTAATGCCCAGTATGCCGGCGGCCGAGCATGGGCTGCGCCTGTTGGAAGGAACTTCGGTTTGTCTGGGTCAGCACACGGATATCTGTATCGGTCAGCCGGTATGCCCGCCGGAGGAGATTCCCAGCCTTGTTACGGAAGACGGGCAATTTAAAAGCAGCCGGGTTTATCGGGCTGCTTATGCCAGCGGAAAGGACTTTGTAGCGCTGGAAGATGCTGTGCGCGAATGTGAAGCACAGTATCGGCGCTATTTGGAGTTGGTCGGCGAAAAGCCCCGGTATTTTGGGGGCCACGCAGTGGCAAGTGAGCAGTTTTTTCAGGCATTGGAAATTGTTGCGCAAAGGCACGGCCTGAAAAACTGTCCTCCGTCCTTTGCCGCCGACGGCAGCCGTGTGGGAGATATTCCGGTCAACATATGCCGCATGGACAGTATGAATCCGGACTATGATGCGGTACTTAGCCTGAAAAAGGCTGTTGCAAAGGCGGATGAACGGAAACCGAATATCTACATTTGCCATCCCGGCTATCTGGACGCCTATATCCTGCAAAACAGCAGCCTGACTGTAAACCGCACGAAGGAAGTGGAGATGCTCTGTGACGGCGATGTTGTTTGCTGGCTCGATGAGCAGGGCGTACAGCGCATTACCTATGACGACATCAACTAAGATACGGCGAAAAGGACTGTTAGCGAATGCTCCAGCCTCACAAAAGGCGGAGCATTCGCTAATGGGACAAGGTTATATTACTTGGTCTTTGAATACGAAAGGGAGCAATATCGGATGGGTCTGTTAAATAAACTATTTGGAAACAGTGTGCGTGAAAGCAGTGCTGTGTC
>UREO01000322.1 GCA_900546895.1 uncultured Oscillospiraceae bacterium | reverse complement strand
CTACACCGTCTAATTCGTCGGCAGCGTCAGATGTGTATAAGAGACAGTACGAATACTATAAAATATGCTATGATTATAAGGATGATACTGTGTTTGGTTACGTAAGACCGCAAAAATCGGAGCTGCTTGTCCGTGAGTATGAACAGTACAAGGGGGTATACTGTTCCCTGTGCCGTCAGCTGGGCAAAAGCTACGGAATGGCATCGCGGCTTACTTTAAGCTATGACTGTACTTTCTATGCGCTGATGGTGCTTGCGTTTCGTCCGGAGTGCCCCGGCTTTCAAAGCGGACGCTGCGTTGTCAATCCGTTGAAAAAATGCACCTTCTGCAGTTCCGGGGAACCGGAATTCATCGCTGCTTCAGCCCTTTCCGTCATTATGACTTACTATAAAATCAGGGACGATATTGCGGATTCCCGCTTCTGGGGAAAGCTTCGCGCGTATGCCTTGCTGCTTCTCGCTGCGAGGGCGCACAGAAAAGCCGCCGCCGATTTCCCCCGGCTGGACGCTATTATTTCGGCTTCTATGGAAGAGCAGAAGGCCGCGGAGCAGGCGCCCGGCCCGTGCCTTGATTCCTGTGCGGAGCCGACAGCGAAGATGCTGCAGCAGGTTTTTGAGGCTTCTGCCGGGGAGGACGGGGAGCCCGATTCTCCCAAAGTGCGGATTTTGCGGCAGTTTGGTTATTTTTTAGGTCGCTGGGTATATATTATTGACGCCGCGGACGATATGGAAAAGGATCTGAAAACAGCGTCGTTCAATCCGTTCATTATCCAATGCGGCTTGAATGATGCCGGCAGTCCGGAGGAACTGGAAAAGGCGAAAAGTTATGCAAATGAGGTTCTAAACCTGACGCTTTCCCAACTGACGGCCGCTTTGAATATTTTGGATTTGGATCATTTTGGAGAGATCATTCAAAACGTTGTTTTGAAGGGCTTGCCGGAAATACAAAAAGAATTACTATTTAAGAAGGAGAAAGTGCATGTCAGATCCTTATAAGGTATTGGGAGTATCTCCAACGGCGACAGACGACGAGATAAAAGCCGCTTATCGCGAACTTGCCAAAAAATATCACCCCGATAATTACTCCGGAAGTCCGATCGCCGACCTTGCCGGCGAAAAGATGAAAGAAATTAACGAGGCTTACGATACGGTTGTCGCACAAAGGAAACAGCAGAAAAACGGCGGTTACGCCGGATATACGGCACCGAATACGGGCTATGCCGGACAAAGCTACGGCAATTCCTATTCCTCCGGCTTCAATGATGTGCGGAATCTGATTATGTTGGGCCGCATTGCGGACGCGGAACAGATTCTGAACGGCGTTCCGTCGGAAAGCAGGAATGCCGAATGGTATTTCTTAAAGGGGACCGTGCTGTATAAAAGGGGCTGGCTGGAAGAGGCTTACAATAATTTCGCAAGGGCCTGTCAGATGGACCCCTACAACGGCGAGTACCGTGCCGCTATGAATCAGGTTACCAATCAGCGCAACGGCGTGTATGGAGGGTACAACCCCAATGCGCCGCGCACCGGCAGCTGCAGCGGATGCGATGTCTGTTCTTCACTGATCTGCGCCGACTGCTGCTGCGAGTGCATGGGCGGAGATTTAATCCCCTGCTGCTGATTTTCTTCAGGGAGGAATCCACTTGAGCAGAACAATTCGTCTTGCCTTTTGCGGAGTCATCACGGCGCTTTGCACCATGGCGATGTTTTTGACCGGGCTGATTTCCATCGGAACCTACGCCTTGCCCGCTTTTGCCGGTATTTTGCTCATCGTGGTTGTGGTCGAGCTGGGTGTGGGCTGGGCGTGGCCTGTCTATCTTGCATCGTCGGTTCTTTCTCTTCTGCTTGCGGGGGATAAAGAAGCCGCTATGCTGTTCATTGTTTTTTTCGGCTATTATCCGATTCTGAAAGCGCAGATTGAAGGGCTGCACCGCCGCGTTTTGTCTTATTTCCTCAAATTTGGAGTCTTTAATGCCGCGATGATCCTGGGATTTTTTCTCAGTATCCGGGTACTCGGTGTACCGGAAGACAGCTTTACCGTTTTCGGGGTTTATCTTCCATGGGTCTTTCTGGTTGCCGGCAATTTTGTGTTCGCATTGTACGATTACGCGATATCCTCCCTCGTTGCGCTGTATTTTCAAAGATTTCACCGGTTTGTCAGTAAATGGCTGAAATAAGATCTAACCACTACCCCTGTAAAGGGGAATTTTTTTTGCGAAGGGCAGAAAAATGAATCGCAGGGAATTACCTCCTGCAAAAACATAGAAAGGCACTTGATTTTTATTCCGTTTCGAATTAATATGGATAACAGGAGTTGGTAGAATGAATAATTTGTTAGCCGTCAGAATCAAAAACAGGATGGGCAACTTTTCAAAAGGGCAGAAGCTGATTGCAAAATATATTGAGGAGCACTACGACAAGGTGGCGTTTATGACCGCTTCCAAGCTGGGCGCAACCGTCGGGGTCAGCGAGTCGACCGTTGTCCGTTTCGCGACGGAAATAGGCTACACCGGGTACCCGGAGCTTCAGCAGGCCATGCAGGAGATGATCCGCAACAAGCTTACCTCCGTTCAGAGAATGGAAGTAACGGCGAGCCGCATCGGCAACAACGATATCCTTGATTCCGTTTTCAATCAGGATATCGATATTATCCGCAGAACCATGGAAGAAACGCCGCACGAGGACTTCTACCGTTCGGTGGACGCCATTGTCAAGGCACGCAAAATTTACATTTTAGGGGCGAGAAGCTCTTTGGCTCTGGCCACCTTTTTATCCTATTATTTCAATCTGATTTTTGAAAACGTTCTTCTGGTACCTGTCTCTTATACACATCTGACGCTGCCGACGAATTAGACGGTGTA
>UREO01000321.1 GCA_900546895.1 uncultured Oscillospiraceae bacterium | reverse complement strand
ATCTGCGCATGTCTCGTGGGCTCGGAGATGTGTATAAGAGACAGACAATATACAGGATTATATAGACTACTTCTTCAACGGCAAGGTTAACGAAGTCCCGCACTGGCAGGAAATCTGCAAATACACGTTGACCGCACAGGGCCTGGATGTGGGCCTGCCCCGCAAGCCGTTGGGCGATTTGGATGCGGAAAACAAAAAGAAGATTGAAAAGCTTCTTGCAAATATGAAGTAAGCTTCCCTTTTGTCTTAGACGGCCTCCTCCTAATACGGCCGGAAAATCAAAATCAGACACAGCAATACCGGCACCGCTGAAAATCGCGTGTGCCGGTATTTGATTAAAGGAGATGTTTTTATGAAGGTGCTGAATTTCGGATCTCTCAATTACGATAACGTATATTCCGTCGAGCATATCGTTCAACCGGGGGAAACCGTTTTTTCTGCTAAACTGGAGTTGTTCTGCGGCGGAAAAGGTCTGAACCAGTCTGTGGCACTGGCCAGAGCCGGGGCCGAGGTCCGCCACGCGGGAATGGTGGGGCCGGATGGGGAACGGCTGCGGGATGCCTGCCGCGAAAACGGCATTGACTGCCGATATATCCGCACGGTGGACCGGAGAACCGGACACGCGGTTATTCAGGTGAGCGGGTCGGGGCAGAACAGCATTGTCCTGTTCGGCGGTGCAAACCGGCAGAATACGAAAGAATTTGTAGATGAGGTTCTGGCGGATTTTGGGGAGGGAGACCTCGTGTTGCTGCAGAATGAAATCAATCTTGTCGAGGATATCATTGACAAGGCTTATGAAAAAAAAATGCGGATTGCGCTGAACCCTTCTCCGTTTGACAGTTCTCTGTCCGCGTGCGACTTTCAGAAGGTGTCTGTTTTCCTTATCAATGAAATTGAAGGAGCGCAGATTACCGGGGAAAAGGAGCCGGAAGAAATGATGAAGGAGATGTTGAATCGTTACCCCAACGCAAAGGTGGTCCTGACGCTCGGAAAATCGGGCGTAATTTATGGGGACCAAGCGCACAGATACGCGCACGGGACTTATCGAGTGGAGGTAGTCGACACCACAGCCGCGGGAGACACCTTCACCGGTTATTTCCTGGCGTCCTGTCTCGACGGAAGCACAGTTCCGGAAGCGCTGCGCATTGCGTCCGTCGCATCGTCCATGGCGGTGTCAAAAATGGGTGCGGCCGATTCCATCCCTTACCTTGCGGATGTGCTGAAAGCGCGTTTGGAACCGGTGTGCGGGTGAAAGCCCCGGAAACGTACACAGAGCGTACGATCTTGTGTCATACGCTCTGTGTGTTTATTGGAGGATATGCTTATTACAAGGCTGGGCGTTCCTGTTTCGGAATGCTTCCGCTTTTTTCTGATGCTTCGAGCTGCTTTTGGAACGTTCCGAACTCCCGCAGGGAAGCAAGCTCGTTTTCCGGTACCTCCGAGTATCTTCTGATCCACCTGCGGAAGGCGCAATCGGAGATATCGCATCCGCACACGGGCCCTTCGGGGCGGTGGTTGACATACTGCAGGGAAATGGGGGCTTCCTCTATGGGAGCGTCCTGCGTTTTCAGGATGAGATAGCCCTTTTGAACCGCGTAATTGACGCCCGGCTGAAGGACGCCGTTGACAAACAGATTCAGATAGGCGCTTTGCTTCGGGTCCGGAATGCCTTTGTCGCCGTACATCAGCAGCTGATCCTGTTCGGTATAGATTTTTTCCTCGTTGGAGCGGGCGTTGAACTGATACGTTTCCGTCTTGAAAAGATGGCCGTCCGGGTCCCTGATGACCAGCGCCTCCAGAATGACCAGTTGATTTTTTTCGGGAACGTCCGTCGTGGTCAGCTCCAGAAGCCCTTTGCGGACGATATAGTTTCGGGTCGGCTGCAGCACACCGTTGACATAGAGATTGAAGTACGAGACTTCTTTCGGGTCGGGGATGCCCCGGCCGCCGTATTTTTTCAGTTCGTCCTCATTCGTAAAGATCCTTTTCGTGCCGTCGGAAACGGCGTTGTACTGATCGTTGATCACCCGCATCTTCTGATTGGAGTTATTCCGGAGGGTGACGAACAAAATCATCACCGCCTGCCCCGCGGCAGGCGCGTTTTTCGTTGTCAGCTGCAGAAGGCCTTTTGTGATTACGTAGTTTTTCTTTGGCTGCAGAACTCCGTTCACAAATACATTGCAGTAGGAGACTTCCCCTGGGGACAGAATCCCCCTGTCACCGTATTGGGTGAGTTCGTCCTGATTGGTGTATGTTTTTTTGATTCCGTCCGATAAAGCGTTATATTGGTAAATCTCTGCTTTTAAGGTCATGCTCTGATAGTACAGGGAGGTTTCGCTTTTGAAGAGGACGGAATCGTAAATTTTATCGGCATGGATGCAAACCGCGTTTTTTACCGTAAGGGAAGAATCCACCTCCGGAATCCGGAGGTTTATTTTTAATCTGGAATCGACGGCGGTGTCAATATTGATAAATATTTTGACCCGGTCGATATCGGCATCGCTTTTGGGACAAACAGGCACGGCGCAGCAGTGAAATCGATTTACCGCAAAATGGAGCAGAGTCCCTTGTGGCGCGTAAATAAAAACACACCGGACGATGCTGAACGGAAGAGGGGCCGACATTGTGCTCCCGTCCAGGGACACAGTGACGAAACCCTCCAGCAGAACGGTCACAATGCTTTGGACGGCTGTTTTCCCGTCCGGGAGCCTGATCTGCCCCTGAGGACGGTCCTTTTGGGACGATAGCTCCGTATAGCGAACCGCGCCCGGTTCGTATGGGTTTAGGGCATTACCGTTTTGATCTGTTAAACGGCAGGTAATCAGGGGAAATTTACTTTTTAACATAAGATTCACTCCATTTTGCAAACG
>UREO01000320.1 GCA_900546895.1 uncultured Oscillospiraceae bacterium | reverse complement strand
CAGATGGTCAGATGTTTCTGCACAGACAGTTAAAAAACGGAGGGTTCTCAAATGGAGAACAGTCAAAGCACAACGGTAAAAGAATATTCCGATCTGATAGACAAGCTGCCGGGGGTCATAAAATCCAGTATTGTCCAGTCGGATGACGTAATCACTGAAATCCATGTCCTTTCCGACATGAGCCGCTCGCCAAAACAGATCGCGCGCGACATTCAGTCCGCCATTCTGGTACAGTTCGGTACGACGATTGACCATAAGCTAATCAGTATCGCTCAGATTCCGTCGGAAAACAGCCGGAAAATAAAGGACAGGCTCGTCTTTGAAGAGATCAGCATTGCAAAGAGTAAGAACCGTTCTACGGCTGCTGTTTCCCTTTGCGACGGCGAGTCCACCTTCAGCGGGGAAGCCTCCGCCTTAAATGACAGTGTGGACGTCAATAAAATGATCTGTCAGGCGACCCTGAATGCGGTTTCTAATTTTATTGAGCCGGATATGTCGCTTTCCCCTATAGATGTAAAGCTGTTTGACCTTACTGAAGGGAAAGCGGTTGCCGTTTGTATTGCGGTCAAATTCAGAAACAGCGTGGAGCGCTACTTGGGCAGCTCCTTTGTCGGCGACGATGCCGGTTATGCGGTCGTAAAAGCCACGCTTGACGCGCTGAACCGCAGAATTTCCAGCATCTAGCGCATTTCATTTGGAAAAAATCAGGTTTGCAGTCAGATCCATTAGCGTAGCGGATATAGCCTGTTTATTCAGCGGAGAACAGAGATTGTTTTACGGAGGGCTATATTCAATGAAAAAAGTTTTGTTTGCATTACTGTCTGTATTGTCTGTAATCGCAACTGCTGGCGCAGGTTTTTCCTGGGCGTAATAGTTAATACATAACTTTGCAAACCTGATTTTTTTATAAAAAAGGAGGTATATATGAGCCGCTCTTCAAAAATATATGCTTACATCGTTTCAGCAATCGGTATTTCACTTGGCTCATACTGTGTTTATATTTATTTTTACAGCATTTTCAGCGGCGTTGATATTAAACAAAAATTAGCACAATTTTTTGTATTGTCTTTTTTGTATATTATCTGCCGCTGCCTTCCTATTTATATTCGTGATGATTATACCATTGATATGTCTTTCGTTTGTAACTTGGCATCTATTTTTTGCTTTGGTCCTATATTTTCTACCGCGATGGTTATGATCAGTATGCCTTTTATTGTTACGCCCAAAAACACTGGTGAGAAGGCTTACATTCATATTTTTAACCGCGCGCCGATTAAAACGGCGTTTAATGCCGGAAATTATGCAATTTCAGTTTTCACTTCGGGCGTTTTGTATCAAAAGGCAGGAGGTGTTGTCGGGGATTTTTCTCTGCCGCAAATTCTATTGCCTTCAGTGGCAGCAGCTTTTTCATTTATACTTTTAAATTGCGGCCTTTTATTGATGCTGTTTTCCCTAAATGGACAGGGGCCTTTTTTCCCCTCTCTTTTAAAAAATCTGTGGGAATTTATGCCTAATATAGCGGCCTCTGCGCCTATCGCATACTTTATTGCAAGAATCCTCGTAATGGAGAACGGGGTATATCTGGTTCTTTTTATTATGCTGCCCCTGCTTCTCGCACGCTACAGCTTTGTCCTTTATCTTGACGCGAAGGCGAACTATTACAATATGGTCAAAACTCTGACGGCCGCGCTGGAGGCGAAGGACAAGTATACCGAAGGCCACTCGCACCGTGTGGAGGAATATGCGGAAATAATCGCCCGGAAAATGCATTTTCATCCGAGTGACATCGACGACATCAAGGTAGCCGCTCTTTTGCATGATGTGGGGAAAATCGGCATCGATGAAAAAATACTGAATAAGCCCGGCCCGCTTACGCCGGAGGAACGCGCCGTCATTATGACGCATCCGGTAATCAGTGCGTCCATTCTGAAAAATGTAAAGCTGAACGACGCGATCCGCGAAGCGATTCTGCATCATCACGAGCGGTATGACGGCGGCGGCTATCCGGACCATACGAAAGGCGAGGAAATTTCCGTCGCGGTCTATATTATCGGTGTGGCGGACGCTTACGACGCCATGACCAGCGACCGCCCCTACTGCGCCAGTATGCCGGTGGAACGGGTGGCGGAAATTTTAAAAGAGGAAAGCGGAAAGCAGTTCCACCCCAAGGCGGTATGCGCTTTTCTGGAGGCCCTCCGCGAGCAGGGCGTCCTTTCATAGAACCGGAGATAAAGAATGGTATTATTTGTTTTTGTGCTGGCTGGATTTCTGATTGCGGCTGCCGTTAACCATATAAGACGCGCAAAAAATCAATATGGAAATCTTTCCTCCGTCCGCGGATTTTGGCTTCCTGTGGTCGGTTTGCTGGCGGAGCTTCCGTTTTCCCGGTTCCCCGATTTTGCCGCGAAGGCTCCGTGGCTGTTTACGGGGATCAGCTATCTGTGTATTATTGTTTTTCTGATTTTAAACCGGCGCCGGCTGACTGCGGTCATCCTTGCCGGAACCGGTACTCTCTGTAACCTGCTTGTCATTGTATGCAACAATTTTCGCATGCCGGTGTCGCCTGCGGCGCTTGCGATGTTTCCCGGTATGACCCCGGAGGCCGTCTATGCGGAAAAAGCCAACTATTTCGTCGCCACCGGCGGAGCGAGGCTCTATTTTCTGGGTGACGTGATTCCCGTGAGGGTTCCATATATCGGCAGCTTTATCAGCGCGGGGGATATTCTGCTGGGCTTAGGAATCGCCTGTTTGATTGTTTCTGTTCTGACGGAAAGGACAAGCCCGCGCCGCCTTGTACCGAAATAAGCTTGGACAGCCGCGCCTGTTTTCCTCTATAGCAAAATTACTCTTGAATCATAATCGTATTATATAGTATAATATCTGTCTCTTATACACATCTGACGCTGCCGACGAATTAGACGGTG
>UREO01000319.1 GCA_900546895.1 uncultured Oscillospiraceae bacterium | reverse complement strand
CACGAAGCCTGCGCAGAATGCCCAGATATTCGCTGTGATCCACCTTGAGCAGGGGGCACGGCTTCGGTGCAAGGCATTTTTTGCCGCCCGCGCAGAGCCCCAGCTTTTCCTGTTTGTCGCAGGACGGATGGCGGAAATTGGCGGTCGGGCCGCCGACATCGTGGATATATCCCTTAAAGTTCGGGTTTTCCGTCAGCTTTTTCGCTTCGCGAAGGATGGACTCCTCGCTGCGAGTGGTGATGGAACGGCCCTGATGGAATGCGATGGAACAGAAATTGCAGGCGCCGAAACAGCCGCGGTTGTGCGTAATGGAGAACTCCACCTCCTGAATGGCCGGAACCCCGCCCATGCTCTCGTAGCACGGATGATAGGTGCGCATGTACGGCAGCTCATAAACGGCGTCGAGCTCTTTTTGCTTTAAAGGCGGCATCGGCGGGTTTTGAACCAGTATTTTGCCGCCGTGACGCTGAATGACCCTGCGTCCCCTCACAGCGTCCTGTTCATCCTGCTGTTTGCGGCAGGAAACGGCGTACTCTCTCTTATTCTGACAGACCTGCTCAAAGCTGGGACAGTCGACCGCCGGAACGGGCCGGTATTCCTTTGTGGGAACCGCGTAGCAGGTGCCTCGGACATCGGTGATCGTACTGATCGGCTCGCCGGAAAACAGGCGGCGGGCAATTTCGACCGTCTGGCTTTCGCCCATGCCGTAGGTCAGCAAATCCGCCCCGGAGTCCAGAAGAATCGACGGGCGGATTTTGTCATCCCAGTAATCATAATGCGCGAAGCGGCGGAGGGAGGCTTCCAGCCCGCCGATAACGACCGGCGAATCCGGATAGATTTCCCTGATTTTCTTCGTGTAGACAATAACGGCGCGGTCAGGCCGGAGACCGGTTCTGTTCCCCGGCGAATAGGCGTCTTCTTTGCGCCTGCGGCGCGCCACGGTGTAATGGGCGACCATGGAATCAATGTTTCCGGAGTTGACCAGAAAGCCGTATTTCGGCTTGCCGAAGCGGGTAAAGTCCCGGTCGGTGCGCCAGTCCGGCTGCGCCAGAACGGCCACCCGGTAGCCAAACTGCTCCAGCACGCGCGAGATGATCGCGGTGCCGAAGGTGGGATGGTCAACGTAGGCGTCGCCGGTTACAACGACGAAATCCGGCGCGTCCCAGCCAAGAGCATTCGTTTCTTCTTTTGTAATGGGTAAAAAAGGCATTTCGCTTATTCTTCACTTTCTTTTTTATCTGCCTGCTGCATGGTCATTTCCAGCCACTGCTGGTATGTAATGAGCACCTGACGCGGCTTGGAGCCTTCGTGCGGGCCTACAATACCCATCTGCTCCATCTCGTCGACCAGACGGCCGGCGCGGGCATACCCGAGGCGCAGGCGCCGCTGAAGCAGAGAGGTCGAAGCCTGTCCCGCTTCCACAACGCATTTGACCGCTTCCGGCATCATGGGGTCGGTATCGCCGTTTGCGCCGTTGTCGCTTCCCCCGTTTTTCTCGGCCACGGCGTTTTTCTCGATCTCTTCGGCAATATTTTTATCATAGCCCGCTTCCTGCGACTTCTTTACGAAATTAACGACGGATTCGATTTCGCTGTCGCTGACAAAGCAGCCCTGAATTCTGGTGGGCTTCTGCGAGCCGACGGGCGAAAACAGCATGTCCCCGCGCCCCAGAAGCTTTTCCGCGCCGCCCATGTCCAGAATGGTTCTGGAATCCACCTGGGAGGAAACGGAAAACGCGATACGGCTTGGGATATTCGCCTTGATAATTCCGGTAATGACGTCGACGGAGGGCCGTTGTGTGGCAATCAGCAGATGCATGCCCGCGGCGCGCGCCATCTGCGCCAAGCGGCAGATAGAATCCTCCACCTCGTTGGGGGCGGCCATCATCAGGTCGGCAAGCTCGTCGATGATAATGACGATCTGCGGCAGGTGCGGCATGGGCTGCCCGTTTTCATCCTGAAAGCCGTTGCTTTCCGCCAGCGCATTGTATCCGCCCAGATCACGCACATTGTTCGCAGCGAAGGTCTTGTACCGCTTGAGCATTTCCGTAACGGCCCATCCCAAAGCGCCCGCGGCTTTGCGGGGATCGGTGACGACCGGAACCAAAAGCTGCGGAATTCCGTTGTAAATGCCCAACTCCACCACCTTCGGGTCGATCATCAAAAATTTGACTTCTTCCGGAGTGGATTTATACAAAAGGCTGACAATAAACGAGTTGATGCACACGGATTTTCCGGAACCCGTGGCGCCCGCAATCAAAAGATGGGGCATTTTGCTCAGATCCGCCGTTGCAACTGACCCGGCGATGTCGCGCCCGAGCACAACGGTCAGGCGGCTCTTCGCCGCGCCGAAGCTGTTGGACTCGATCAGCTCGCGCATTCTGACAACGCTGACCTTCTTGTTCGGGACCTCGATTCCGACGGCGGCCTTGCCCGGAATCGGCGCCTCGATACGCACGCCGGACGCGGCGAGGTTCATGGCGATATCGTCGGACAGATTCGTGATTTTACTGATTTTTACACCTGCGGCGGGTTGCAGCTCGTAACGGGTGACGGCGGGGCCGCGGCTGATATCCACGATTTTTGTCTGGACCCCGAAGCTCTTCAGCGTCTGCACCAGCATCTGCCCGTTCAGCTTCAGTTCCTCGGTCACATCCTGTTCGCTCAGTTCCTTTGTGGTTTCCAGCATGGTAACCGGCGGGAAGTGGTAAGTGCCGTCCTGCGGCGGCTCGTCGGTAAACATGGTCATCTGCACGCCGGCGGGTTCGGGTGTTTTTTGCGTTTCCGGCTGCGGCGAAACGGCCTGACGGGCGGCGTAAGCGGCTGCGGCCGCTGCGGAGCCGGTTTTATCCGCGGCCGGCGAAACCGGCTCCGCGGGCCGCTCTGTCTTTTCCACTACGGGCTCTTTGACCCCGAACACCTTTTCCAGCTGTTCGAGCTTCTTGTTTTTCTGCTGTTT
>UREO01000318.1 GCA_900546895.1 uncultured Oscillospiraceae bacterium | reverse complement strand
GTTAAATACTACGATCGCGGCCAAAAAAAGAACAAGAGATACTCCTGAAGCAACCCTTTCTTTCAATTAAACCCCTCCAAAGCGCCTGTTACGGCTCGCGTATTCGTTTAATGCGCGATCTAAATCCCTTGGCTTAAAGTCAGGCCATAAAATATCCATTACAATGTATTCGGCGTAAGCCGACTGCCACAGTAAAAAATTCGAGACACGGCTTTCTCCGCTCGGCCGGATAATCAGATCCGGGTCGGGTTGACCGCCGGTGTAAAGCCGTTCCGTGATGGAAGCTTCACTGATCTGTTCGGGGGACAGCTTTCCTTTTTGCACATCCTCGGCAAGCATTCTGGCCGCATGCACGATTTCCGCGCGGCCGCCGTAATTCATAGCAATGTTCAGAACCATGCCGGTACGCTTCTCCGAAACCTTCTCCGTTTCCCGAATCAATTTCTGCAGCTCCGACGGAAAAACCGACACATCCCCGATAAAACGCACTTTAATGTTTTCATTTAAAAAATCACGCAGAGCATCTTCAAGATACTGTTTAAACAGCTTCATTAAAGCCCCGATTTCCTCTTTTGGACGCCGCCAATTCTCCGTTGAAAAAGCATATACCGTAAGATACTCAATTCCAATCGAACTGCAGTAGCGCGTGATTGTCTTGAAGACAGCCGCTCCTACGGTATGGCCGGCGGAACGCGGGAGCCCGCGCTTTTTAGCCCACCGGCCATTTCCATCCATAATGATCCCCAGATGCTTTGGAAGATACTGTTGTTCCATTTTCTTACCTATATTTCCATAATTTCCTTTTGCTTCTTTTCAAATGCGCCGTCTACCTGTTTGCAATATTTATCGGTTAAATCCTGTGTTTTCTTTTCCGCCTGTTTCAGCTCGTCTTCTGTGAGCTCCGAATTTTTCTTCATGACTTTAAACTTTTCCATCGCGTCACGGCGCATATTGCGGATCGCGATCTTGCGCTCTTCGGTCATCTTGCTGATTTCCTTCACCAAGTCGCGGCGTCTCTCCTCCGTAAGCGGAGGGAACGTAATCCGGATAACCTTACCGTCGCTCTGGGGGTTGATGCCGATGTCCGACGTCTGAATCGCCTTTTCGATGGCGCGGCATACGGAAATATCCCAGGGCTGAATAGTCAGAATCCGCGCTTCGCTTACCGCTACCGCAGCAAGCTGGTTAATGGCAGTTGGCGTGCCGTAATAATCAACCTTCACTTTATCCAGCACCGCCGGGTTTGCCCTGCCCGCTCTGATGGACGCAAAATCATCCGACAGAGCGCTGACACATTTCTTCATGTGGTCCTCTGCGTGTTCCAGTACTTCTTTCATCATTAGTCCTCCTTCACAAGTGTTCCGATCGATTCCCCGCAAACGGCTTTGATAATATTATCCGGCTCGTCGATGCTGAAAACAAGAATCGGAATTTTATTATCTTTGCATAATGAAGCAGCCGTGCTGTCCATCACCTGCAGGTTCCGGTTGAGTACGTCCATAAAGGACAGGGTGTCAAATTTTACAGCATCCGGATTCTTTTTGGGATCGCTGTCATAAACGCCGTCAACCATCGTGGCTTTTAGAATAATGTCTGCGTCAATTTCGGCTGCCCGCAGCGCTGCCGCCGTGTCGGTTGAGAAAAACGGGTTTCCGGTACCGCAGCCAAATACAACGACTCTTCCCTTTTCCAGATGCCGTACGGCGCGGTTGCGAATGTACGGTTCTGCAATTTGCTGCATCGCAATCGCGGTCTGCACACGAACCTGAACGCCGAGCTGTTCCAACGCGTCGGCAACGCCCAACGCGTTAATAGTGGTGGCGAGCATCCCCATATGATCCGCGCGGGTTCTGTCCATTTTTCCGCTGCTGCGGCCGCGCCAGAAATTGCCTCCGCCAACAACGATTCCGACCTGAATCCCCATATCGGCACATTTTTTGATCGGTCCGCAGATTTTCAGCACCGTATCAAAATCAATTCCGTGGGTCTCGCTGCCCGCGAGAGATTCGCCGCTCAGCTTGAGAAGAATTCTGTTATATTTAGGTTGCAAATAAAACACCCCTGTTTTCATTTTATATCATTCTACAATAAGCATTGTGTAAAGTAAAGGCTTTCATAACTAAATATAGTTATTATTGTCAAGTTTTATAATTTAGAAACATTTCTCCGAAGGCGGTAAACAGGAGAAAGGCATAAAAATAGCGCAGGATTGTTTTCCTGCGCTATTCCTCAGCCAATTCTTACTTAACCATGCTGGCGATTTCTTCCGCAAAATTATCTTCGCGCTTCTCAATGCCTTCGCCCTTTTCAAAACGGACATAATCCACAATCGAAATGGAGCCGCCAAGCTCTTTTGCGGTAGCCTCCGTGTACTGCTGTACGGAAAGGTTTCCGTCTTTGACATAAGCCTGATCCAAAAGGCAGATTTCCTTAAAGAACTTCCCAAGTCTGCCGGTAACAATCTTATCAGCAATTGCAGCAGGTTTGCCATCGTTGATAATCTGCTCTTTCAGAATGGTTTTCTCATGTTCAACAACATCGGCGGGAACCGATTTCTGATCGAGATACTGCGGGCTGATGGCCGCAATCTGCATGGCGATATTCTTTGCGTATTCCTTAAACTCTTCCTTGGCCGCAATCTCCGCGGAAGTATCGAATTTAACAAGAACGCCAATTTTTCCGGCCGCATGGATATAGGCTGCGGTCACACCTTCAAAACGCTTGAAACGACGAATCTTAATATTCTCGCCGATAGTCAGGATCTTATCCTTGAGCAGCGCGTCGACAGTTTGATCCGAACCGCTTGCCTTGCATTGAAGCAAAGCCTCCACATCGGCAGGATTGGACTCAATAACCGTATCTGCACAGACCTTCACGAAGTGCTGGAAATCCGCATTTTTTGCAACAAAGTCGGTCTCGGCGTTGACCTCGATGTCCACACCGACGGTTCCTTCCTCGTTCAGGCACGCAAAAGC
>UREO01000317.1 GCA_900546895.1 uncultured Oscillospiraceae bacterium | reverse complement strand
ACCAAAAGCGGCTGCTGAGAATTTTGATTGGAGCTGCCGTGTATGCTTTTGGTATTCTATATAAAACAAATCACAGCATGGTATCGTTCGTTATATTTTTGATTGCCTTCGTCATTACCGGCGGCGATATTGTAATAAAAGCAATAAAGAATATTTTCCACGGACAGGTTTTTGATGAAAATTTTCTGATGAGCATTGCGACAATCGGTGCGTTTTCTATCGGGGACTATGCGGAAGGTGTCGCTGTTATGCTGTTCTACCAGGTCGGCGAACTGTTCCAAAGCTACGCTGTGGATAGGTCCAGAAAATCCATTGCAAGCCTTATGGACATCCGTCCCGACTACGCGAATGTACAGCGCGGCGAGGTACTGGAAAAGGTTGATCCTGATGAGGTGAAAATTGGAGATGTCATCGTTGTTAAAGCCGGTGAAAAGATTCCTCTTGATGCGGAGGTTATCGAAGGAAACTCCATGGTAGACACATCCGCTTTGACCGGTGAATCCGTCCCGCGTGAAGTTGCTCCGGGCGACCAGCTTTTAAGCGGATGTATTAATGTGAACGGATTGCTCACCGCGCGTGTGATAAAGGAATTCGGCGAATCCACGGTTAGCAAAATCCTTGATCTTGTAGAAAATGCCAGCAGTAAAAAATCCAACTCTGAAAACTTTATTACAAAGTTTGCGCGTTATTATACCCCGGCCGTCGTAATTGTGGCCGCACTGCTTGCGATTATTCCGCCGCTTGTGGTACCGGGCGCAGTGTTTAGTGACTGGCTCTACAGAGCACTAGTCTTTCTTGTAATTTCCTGCCCCTGCGCGCTTGTGATTTCCATTCCTTTAAGCTTTTTCGGAGGAATCGGCGGTGCGTCCAGAAGCGGCATCCTTGTCAAAGGGAGTAATTATCTTGAGGCGCTGTCTGAAACGGAAATTGTCGTGTTCGACAAAACGGGCACATTGACGAAAGGCGTGTTTAAGGTACAGGAGATTGTACCGAATGAAATTTCCAAGGATGAGCTTCTGGAAATGACCGCGTATGCGGAAAGTTACTCGAACCATCCGATTTCCCTTTCCCTGAAACAAGCCTACGGCAAAGAAATCGACAACGCCCGCATTACAAATGTGGAAGAAATTTCCGGGCACGGCGTGGTTGCAAATATTGACGGAAAATCCGTAGCAGCGGGGAACGTCAAACTGATGAGGAAACTGAATATATCCTTTCAGGAACCCGGTGATGTTGTTGGAACGGTTGTACATGTTGCAATCGACAATATCTACAAAGGATATATCGTGATCGCGGATGAAGTCAAGGACGACTCCTCGGAAGCTATCCGTGATCTGAAGGCGGCCGGAATTAAACAGACGGTCATGCTGACCGGAGATGCAAAGCCGATCGGTGAAAAAGTAGCCGCGCAGTTGGGTTTGGATCAGGTTTATACCGAATTGCTTCCGGCGGATAAGGTTCGGAAGATGGAAGAACTTTTTGCCGGGAAATCGCCGAAAGGCAAACTTGCGTTTGTTGGCGACGGCATCAACGATGCGCCGGTTCTGGCGAGAGCGGATATTGGCATCGCAATGGGTGGACTCGGTTCAGACGCGGCGATTGAAGCGGCGGATGTAGTCATTATGACCGACGAACCGTCCAGAATTGCCACCGCAATGAGAATATCAAGAAAAACCCTGCGCATTGTAAAACAAAACATTATCTTGGCACTATCGGTAAAAGCTGTCGTTTTGGTTTTGGGTGCGATTGGCTTTGCGACCATGTGGGCCGCCGTATTTGCCGACGTCGGCGTTGCGGTGCTTGCAATCTTGAACGCGATTCGGATACTCAATGTAAAGAAATTCATATAATAGTAAGGCCAAGAGTATGATAAAACTCTTGGCCTTAATAATCTGCGAAAGGAAAAAGCCGCCGTGAAAAGGAAAAGAAAATGCAGCCAGACGATATTGGCGATCCCCTCAAAAATACAGATGGGTCGTACAGCAGCGATACAAAACATGTTGCAGAATCAACTGGAAATGCTGTAGCGCTTTACGCACCTTTCGTTTTGCTTGTCTTCTTTTTTGTCGGTTCATTCTTTGTTTTATCCTCATTTTGCTTCTCAATGCTGGCTTTCAGTGCATCCATAAGATCGATAACTTTTCCGGTCTGCTCCTCAGAACTGGCAGCGACAACGTCTTTTCCGGCGATTTTTGCTTCAATGAGTTCCTTGAGCCTTCCCTGGTATTCATCCTGATACTGAGACGGATCAAAAGGCGTATCCATTGTGTCAATCAGAGCCTGAGCCATTTTTGATTCCTGTTCGTTTGGCTGTGGAATATCGTAGGATTTCTGCAGATCCTTAATGTCATCCTGATAAAACATGGTTGAAATCAACACCCCATTTTCACGCGGGATGATCGCCATCAAAGTGTCTTTTGTTCCCATAACGGTCTTGCCTATTGCAATCTTCTGCTCCTTCATCAGAGCGGACCTCAGAAGTTCAAAAGCTTTTTCTCCGCCTTTATCCGGAATCACCTGATATGTCTTATCGTAATAAACCGGCGAAATCTGGTTTAACTGCGCAAAATGCAGGATCTGGATCGATTTTTCCTTTTCAGTTTTGATTTTTTCTATTTCTTCATCGGATACAACGACATACTGGTCCTTATCATACTCATAGCCTTTAATAATATCTTCACTTTTCAGTTCTTTTCCGCAATGAGCACAGGTCTTTTTATACCGTACACGGCTCTGGTCGTCTTTGTGCAGCTGATTAAAATGAATATCGTTATCCTGAGTGGCTGTGTACATCGCCACAGGAATCGCCACAAGTCCAAATGAAATAACGGAATGATGTGCTACTGGCATAAAAATGTCACCTCCGGATTTAGTATAACCAAAAGTACCGGCAAATAATTGAAAATCGGCTCGTATGATTTCTCAATAGGATAAATATCAGGGAACCGGCGGATAATAACGAAAAGCGCAGGTTCCGGAC
>UREO01000316.1 GCA_900546895.1 uncultured Oscillospiraceae bacterium | reverse complement strand
TCCTTCTCCTGTCCGTCATTGTGTCCCTTTTTTGGTTTAGCCAGTATGTTTATATTCCCTACCAAACGATCTACCTGTCTGGAATCGGCTGCGCGCCCACCCTGATCGGCATTGTAACAGGCGCTTATGGATTCACGCAGCTGATCATGCGCCTGCCGCTGGGCGTAACGTCCGACCGCTATGGCAGACATAGATTCTTTATTATATTCGGAATTTTCAGTGCCGGAACCGCTTCCCTGTTTCGAATCTTTCTGCCGAACGAATACGGTTTTTTCTTCGGCAACCTGTTTTCCGGCTTCGCTTCGGCAACCTGGATTTCTTTTATGATCCTGTTTTTTAGCCACTTTCAGGTAAATCAGCTGCAAAAGGCTTCCGGCTTGATTATTGGCGCGAATAATCTGGGGATTTTTCTCGGCTTTTCCGCAGGTACGCTGCTTTACCGGCATTTTGGAATGCATCTGCTGTGCGTGCTGAGCGTCACCGCCGCGCTTCCCGCGCTTTTCCTGTCGCTATTTGTCGCCGAACCTTCCTACGAAAGGCAGGCGCCGCCCGTAAGGGATTTGCTGAAGGTATGCGCGGACAAGCGACTCATTCTTTTCTCCCTGCTTGCGCTGATTCAGCAAGGGGTGCAGATTTCCACCTCCATGTCTTTTACCGCGCAGGCGGCACAGGCACGCGGTGCCGACAACACGCAGATTGGCTTATGCTCCGTCATTTACATTATCGCAGCAGTGCTCAGTTCTTATTTTGCCGCTTCAAAAGCGGCTCAGAAGCTCGGCCCTTCCTTTTGGATTCCTGTGATTCTGGCCTGTCTGACGATTTACTGCCTGTTGATTCCAAATCTTCCGAACATAGAATGGTTTTACCCCACACAGATTTTATCGGGACTTTCCACCGGGATACTGTTTTCCTTCTGTACCTCCGAAGCGATGAAAAACATCCCCAAAGAAACGAAATCGACCGCGATGGGATTTTATCAGTCGGTCTATGCGGTCGGCATGACCATGCTACCGATTGTGACCGGTGCTTTGACCGGCATATTTGGATTGCGCAACGCTTTTTACTCCCTTGCCGGTCTGACCGCAGTCGGGCTGGACGGTGCTATTGTTTATTACTGTAGAAATAGTTTAAAAATTTCAGCAAATTAAAATGGTTTGGGAGTTTTAGAGTAAATAATAAAAATGCATGGCTTTGGCAGCTATGTATTTTTTTGTAGTTAAATAATACTTTTTGTATATTTGTTTAATATAATCCGTTTTGTTTATTTTCTCTGTGCTTTCAGTAGGCTTATCGAGCATTCATTTTTTCTTTTAACTCCTGATAACCGATTACAATCAATTTCGTGTTTTTCTGATTTGCTAGTATTTTTATTACAAATTTGTCTATTTTATTAAAATACGAATGACTGATTTTGGCTACTTATTTGACTGATTTTGATTGACTATAACTTATTTTGAGCGTATTATATCCATATCAGGAGGGATCGTATGTTGACCGAAGAAAGATACGCAGCAATATTGAAATTGCTGGAGAAAAAAAAGGTTGTAACCGTATCTGAATTGACTGAAGCGTTCAACAGCTCCGAATCTACAATTCGAAGAGATTTGACCGCGCTAAACAATATTGGCAAGCTAAATAAGGTACACGGCGGAGCAACTGCCATTGATGTTTTCTACAGCACAAAAGATGACGATGTTTCTATTAGGCAAAGCAGGAATACGGATCAAAAAAATGTAATAGGTAAATATGCGGCGTCTTTGATTGAAGAAAACGATTTTGTATATATCGACGCCGGAACCACAACTGAAATAATGATCGAATATATTACTATGAAGAAAGCGATATACGTAACAAATGGTACGGTTCTTGCGAAAAAACTTGCTCAAAAGGGCTGTCAAGTATTTATTTTAGGTGGCGAGCTGAAGATGGCCACAGACGCAGTCGTAGGTAATGAGGCAATTAACAGTCTGAAAAAATACAACTTTACAAAAGGCTTTTTTGGAACCAACGGCGTTAATATGAAAGTTGGCTTTACCACTCCGGATGTAAGTGAAGCTCTTGTGAAAGCAGAAGCAATTTCGAGATGCAATGAGAAATTCGTACTGGCAGATAACAGTAAGTTTAACAGCATTTCCCCCATTACCTTTGCAAACTTAAATTCAGCGACCATTATTACGACTGAATTAGACGACAAACAGTATAAGAAATACACAACAATACTGGAGGTTGAAGAATGATCTACACGGTGACCTTTAACCCCTCTCTTGATTATATTGTAAAAATGGAATCTTTTCAGGTTGGCGAGGTAAATCGTACTGTATCGGAAAAAATTTTTCCTGGAGGTAAGGGCATTAATGTCTCCATCGTACTTCAGAATCTTGGCATTAATAATGTGGCCTTAGGATTTATCGCTGGTTTTACAGGGGAACAGATTGAACAGGAAGTCAAAGCTTTTGGATGTAAGACTGATTTTATCCGGATTCCAAACAGTATTTCCCGTATTAATGTTAAGCTGAAAGCGGACCGGGAAAGTGAAATTAACGGACAGGGCCCGTTAATCAGCAAATCTGATTTACAGAAGATGTTTGACAAAATGGATTCTCTTGCCGACGGAGACCTTTTGGTTTTGGCGGGAAGCATCCCGAACACTCTTCCCGAAAGTATTTATGAAACGATTTTAAAGCGCATACAAGGAAAAAACATTAAGGTTGTAGTGGATGCCACACGCGAATTGCTCTTCAATGTACTGAAATTTCATCCGTTTCTGATTAAACCCAACCACCATGAACTAGGTGAAATATTCAATAAAAAGCTGGAAAGCAAAGAGGAAGTTATCTATTATGCGAAGGAACTGCAAAAAAGCGGCGCACGAAACGTGTTAGTCTCCATGGCGGGTAGCGGCGCCGTTTTAGTAGACGAGAACAGCAGGGTATATCAAAGTCCCGCTCCAAAAGGAGTAGTGCGAAATTCTGTCGGAGCGGGAGATTCTATGGTGGCTGGATTCATAGC
>UREO01000315.1 GCA_900546895.1 uncultured Oscillospiraceae bacterium | reverse complement strand
GCCGGGAGCCGCGCAGAGACGAAAAACAAGCTTCTTCAGTTCATCCATGGTATTCACTCCGTTATCTGATATATTCCTGACTGGTCAGTTTTTTACTGTGTTGATCTATGTAAAAGGAAAACGGCCGGATTACAGCCGTTCCACCAGTTTTTTGAATTCCTCTCCGCGCGTTTCGTAGTTCGGGAACATGTCGAAGCTGGCACAGGCCGGCGAAAGGGATACGATGTCGCCCGGCACCGCCTCGGCCCGGCAGGCCTCAACCGCTTCTTCCAGCGACTGCACCCGGATGATCTTCGGGCCGCCCTCCCGGTAGTTCGGCGCCGCCTTGACGCTCCGCTCGATTTTGTCCGCGGTCGCGCCCATCAGCACCAGCGTCTTTACGCTGTCCACAACGGCGGGGCCGAAGGAGTCAAACGGGATTTTTTTGTCGTAGCCGCCCGCGATCAGAAGGATCTTGCGGTCGAAAAGCTTCAGGGTACCGTTCGCCGTGCGGCTCGGAGTGGTTCCGATGGAATCGTTGTAATATTTTACGCCGTCCAGCTCCCGCACAAATTCGTTGCGGTGCTCCACTCCGGAAAAGGTGCGCGCTGTCTGAACCATCGCGTCCGTACCGACGGTCCCCCACAGGGCGCAGACGGCGGCAAGGTAATTTTCAATATTATGGCCGCCGGGAATCCGGATATCCGCAGCGCTCATCACGGGGATATCCTTTCCGTCCAGCGACAGGATGATTTCATTCTGATCGTTCAGCCACGCGCCGCGCGCGCATCTGCCCCGGCGGCTGAACATCAGCCTGTCGCCGCGGACGTCCTTTGCGAAGCCGGCCGTAATTTCATAGTCGGCGTTGAGCACCGCGCGCCCGAAGGCGTTCTGGTGCAGGAGGATATTCTTTTTCGCGTCGATATACTCCTGCATATCCTTATGCATGTCCAGATGGTTCGGGGTGACGTTGGTCACCACGGCGACGTCCGGGCTGCGGCGCATAGAAATCAGCTGGAAGCTGGAAAGCTCCACCACCGCCACATCGTCGGGACGAATGCTTTCTATTTCAGGCAGAAGGGGGTTGCCGATGTTTCCGCCCAGATGGACGGTCTTTCCGGCCGCTTTGAGCATTTCGGAAAGGATGGTGGTCGTGGTGGTTTTTCCGTCGCTGCCGGTCACTGCGAAAATTTTACAGGGGCACAGGTCGAAGAAAACTTCCATTTCAGAGGTGACCGCCGCGCCGCGCTCACGGGCGGCGTTCAGTTCGGGCAGGTAATATTTCATGCCGGGCGTACGGAAAATGACGTCTTCGTCAAGATTTTCCAGATAGCCCTCCCCCAGCTTCAGCGTGACGCCCAGTTCTTTCAGCTCGCCGGCTGTTTCGCCCAACTTTTCCTTTGTCCGCCGGTCGCGGGCCGTTACGGCCGCCCCGCGCTGCGCAAAGATTTTGATCAGCGGCAGGTTGCTTCCGCCGATGCCGCAGAAGGCCACTCGCTTTCCCTGTATCGAACTGTAAAATTTCTGAATATCCATAAATGCCTCCGGCTTGTTTTTCAGTCACAGCAATTTTCTGCTCCGGTTTCTTTCCCGTTAATATCGGTACTGCAATCCTACCTATTATACTTTCGCACACAAAAAATAGCAAGTAATGGAAAAGAAAAACGACCTGCCGCCGCACACGGCAAGGAAAGTTATCCCCCTGCGGCGCCGAGGAAAGCGCGGAAAAGATCCCCGCTTTCCGGCCCGGACAAATACTCCGGATGCCACTGCACCCCCAGAAAAAACCGCTTTTCCGGCATCCAGACGCACTCCGCCAGTCCGTCCGCCGAGTGGGCGGCACACCGGAGCGGCGGCGCAAGGTCCTTGACCGCCTGATGGTGCATGCTGTTGACCGTCATTTCCGTTTTATGAAGGATAGCGCAGAGCGGGCTTTCTTTTTCAATAACAACGCCATGCACCGCCACATCGTAGGGAGGCTTCTGATAGTGGGCGACAGGCAAGCCCTGCACCTGCGCCGGGATATCCTGATACAGGCTGCCGCCGAGCGCCACGTTCATCAGCTGGATGCCCCTGCAGATTCCCAGCACGGGCTTGTCGAGCTTTACGGCCCGATTCAGCAAAAGGATTTCAAACCGGTCGCGCCGCGGATCGATCGCCCCGCAAAAACGCAGCGTTTCTTCGCCGAACAGCGAAGGGTGTACGTCCGGCCCGCCGGTAAACAGAAATCCGTCGCACAGTCCGGCCAGCGCGGCAATGTCCTCTTCCCCGCCCGTCAGCGGCAGAACCAGCGGCACGCCGCCCGCTTTCTCAACGGCGCGCAGATAGTTCGGGCGCATCCAGAGCCGTTCCTGCTCCGTATCGTAAAGCGGCGTTAAGCCGATGACCGGTTTTACCATAAAAGCCCCTCCCGCTTTTGATTTTTTTATGATACCACAGGCGCAAAGTGCCGTTGTGGTATCTTTATAAATTGGCGAAGCGGATATCATTAATCGCTTGCGATTATTATATCATGTTGATTCCGCTTCAAACCGAAAAATCTGTATATTTTTGCCTTACGTGTAAAAAATACCGTCATGGGGTGAAAAAAGATGAATAAAAAAAGAATGATCTCACTGATTGCCGTGATCGCGCTGATCGTAACGCTCGGAGCGACGACCGCAATGGGTTATGTTTCCGCAAATAAATATAAAATGAATCTGGAATACAACTACAAGCGTGCCGTAGGCGACCTGAGCGGCTGCGTCTCCAACATTGAGACCGCGCTGAACAAGGCCTCCTACGCAAATACGTCAACCCAGCAAAACGGGCTGGCCGCCAAGCTGATGAGAGAATCCAGCATGGCGAAATCCGCGCTGGCGGTGCTGCCGGTCACCGACCATTCGCTGGACAACGTGACCAAATTTATTACTCAGGTCGGCGATTTCGCCATGACGCTGTCCACCAAAATTTCTTCCGGACAGAAGATCGGCGAAGAGGACTATAAGACCATGAGCCAGCTGGAAAAATACGCCAAATCGCTGCAGTCCGGCCTGCAG
>UREO01000314.1 GCA_900546895.1 uncultured Oscillospiraceae bacterium | reverse complement strand
GGTGTATGTACTTTGACACTGAATATCATCATCGGATTTATTATCCCCTGGATAGCGGCGCTAATCTTTATACGGGAAAGAAAGGTACTGTTTCTGATCGCCCCTTTTTCAACAGCACTGGCCTTTTTGATTAACGATATCGGATTCCTTTATTACTGGAAGCTATATCCCTTCCATCTCTATAATCTTGCATCGCTCCCGTTTACGTTGGGGTTATTCTGTCTTTATCCATGTTTTGCAATTTATCTCATACGTAAATATCATTTCCCCGATCATGCCGTCTTAATCCTGTCCAGTCTTCTGCTGACTTTAACAGAAAGCTGCGGGGTTCTCATAAAAAAAGTCTCTTATCTGAACCAATGGAATATTATAGCGACTTTCCTGTCTTACTATATCGCGATTCTGGGTTCTTATCTATTTTATCGGATACTGAAGAGAAACGGATATCTTTAACGGCGGGCTGCTTATACGTTCTCCCGGAAGAAGCGTTCCAGAGCAGCAGCCGCTTCGGCTTCATCAGGGCCTTCTACGGAAACGCGGATTTTTTTCTCCCTGCTTGACCGCAAGCTGCATAACCGCGAAAAACTTTTTTAAACTACAAGCAGGATCCCCGGTGAATTTACCGCCGGGGATCCTGTGCTGTTATTCTGTAAAACTACTTTACCAGTTCGGTAATGATCGTATAAAGTTTACGGACATCCTCAATCCTGGTATCCCCCGTTTCTTGATCGATGATGGAGGAATAGACATGCGGAATAATTTTCGACACCCCCGCATCCAGAACGATCTGCAGAATTTCACCGAAGTTTTCCGTGGTGATTCCTCCGGTGGGTTCCAGCCCGAAATCCGCGTCGGCACAGGCCTTCGCTACTTCCGTGAGCTCATCCCGTACCTTCAGTCCGCCCATCGGGAAATATTTCAGCGAATCCGCTCCCTGCTCCTTCGCCATAGCGATTGCCGCGGCAACCGGCGCAATCACGGGCTCCAACTTCCCGCTCACCGGGCCGGTTGAAATGCGTACGTAACCCGGCCTGCCACAGGGGGCCACCATCGCATTCAGGAAAGGCCCCTCCCCGGACTTGCCGCGGGTAAACCCCGTGGCCGTAAAAGTCTGATTGATGTGTTTGGGAATGATCTGAGAAGAAATTTCGGCTACTGCGCGCCACTGATTCGGGTTTCCGGCGCCAAGTCCGACGGAAATATTGTTGTCCACCGCTTTTTGATAAATTTCCATATCCTTGACCGCGCTGGTGACATCTGGATAATTGGCGGACAGAATCCCCACTACCACATGTCCGTCCGCCGCTTCCAGAATTTTCCGGGCGTTGCGCACGGAATTGGTCAAACAGTTCAGCGCGACGCGGTCTTTGTAAAATTGAATTTCGTCCATATTAATCTCCTTTGCTAAGACGTTTGATACTATTGTAGATTGTTTCCAGCTCCTGTGCAGAACGCAGCGGGCGGGGATCAATGGCTATCGAACCTAAATTTGCCTGATAATCACGGGTATAAATGGCCGGATTCCCTTTTTTCAGCTGTTCCACAACCTCTTCGGCACTGAGTCCGAACTCTTCTCCGAACGTAATCTTGCACCGGTAAATCAGCCGTCCCGCCTCATCCTGTACAATCTGCGTACGGCATCCGGGGATAGAGCTTATTTTTTCGGCAAACTCTTTAAGCTGATCCAGATTGACCGCAGGCTGATGCTCGCCGGCAAGATATTCTTCCATGGCCTTAAGCAGACCCATCATATTTTCTTTGCCAACCTTCATAGCCCGCCCGATTCCTTTATACTGCAGGCGCATATTGGCGGCAAGCTCTTCTGTTTTGCAGACAACCAGCCCGCTGGTGGGACCTTCGATCGCCTTGGCCCCGCTGTAGCAAACAAAATCCGCACCCAATCGGTTGTAAAGGCTTAAATCTTCCTCCGCGGCCGCGTCCACAATGCAGGGGATCCCCAGCGAATTTGCCAGCTCGATTGCCGAACGGGCATCCACCATTTCTTTCTGTACGCAGTGATGGGACTTCACGAAAAAGATCGCCAGCGTTTTTTCACTGACCGCGGAGCGGATATCGCCCAGCGTGGATTTGTTGGCGTAACCAACCTCCACCACTTTTCCGCCGCCGATTTGGATCATCTCGCCGACCGGCGCGCCGAAGTCTACATTCTGCCCTTTCAGGAGAATGACCTCCCGGCGCTGTGTGTCAGGAAGAAGCTCATACAGATGCTGTACTTTCTCCAGACTGTCTCTACAAATCAGGGAGGCAATCGAAAGCGCGATTCCCGCCGAGGCGCTGGAGGTAACACACGCATCCTGTGCGCCGACCATGGAACCGATTTTCTTTCCGGCATATTTCATCAGGTCTTCTATAACGACATAGTGGTCGGCTGCTTCGGCAACCGCCCGGCCCACGGCTTCGGAAACCGTGGACACGCCCAGAATGGTCATGCGCCCGGAAGCGTTTATCACCTCCTGCAGTCCGTTTTGGGTGTAAATATTTGCCATGATATCAGTTTCCCTTCTTTTATGCTTTCGTCCGTTGTATTGCGGCGTTTTTTACAGGATTCCAAGGAAGGCCGCGGCAACGGAGATCACGACGATCGTTCCCAGAATCAGGTTGTAACGGGGGCCGCGCTTTTTCAGGTAGAAATAGATGAGGAATACCGCAAGCAGCGGCAGCAGGCCGGGAACAATCAGATTCAAAATATCCTGAAGAACAATTTTATTTCCGCTCGAGAATACAAAGGTCAGCGGGGTGCTGAGCTTCACATAGCTTGCCGAAAGCGCGCCCATCATGGTAAGCCCGATGACGTTGGCGCTGAAAATAATGGACTGCATCTTTCCGCCGTTCAAAAGGGAGGTCACGGATTTCTTTCCGAGTGTGTAGCCCTGATGAATCAGAACATACGAGACGCCGATCGTGATCAGCGGATAAAGGATCAGCGGAAGCAGCCCGCCCATCGGCGAACCGTTGGAAGCAAAGGGCAGGAAAATGGAAATGAGGATCGGCATGAGCGCCGCCCAGATAATGGCGTCTCCAATACC
>UREO01000313.1 GCA_900546895.1 uncultured Oscillospiraceae bacterium | reverse complement strand
AACATATCCCTATTTCAAGCTGAAAAGCTACGAGCATCCCGACAGCTACGAGGACAGCGTAAAGCGGGTACGGTACCTTGTGGAGGACGCCGTTACCAGACAGCTTGTTTCCGATGTGCCGCTTTGCACCTTTCTTTCCGGCGGCCTCGATTCCAGCATCATCACTGCGCTGGCGGCAAGGAACTACCGGGCGGCGGGCCAAACGCTTTCCACCTATTCCTTCGATTTTACCGGGAACGACAAGTACTTTAAACCCACGGCCTTTCAGCCCGGCGCCGACAAACCTTGGGTCGCCAAAATGGCGGAGCTTTTCCAGACCGACCACCACTATCTGGAATGCGACAACGTGATGCTGGCCGACAAGCTTTACGACGCCGTTGAGGCGAAGGATTTACCGGGCATGGCGGACGTCGACTCTTCCCTGCTGTATTTCTGCAGCCTGATCAAGAAAAATCACGTGGTGGGCATCAGCGGAGAATGCGCGGACGAAATCTTCGGCGGCTACCCGTGGTTTCACAAAAAAGAGGCGTTTGAAGGCCACTGCTTCCCATGGTCGCCCGACCTGTCCGTCCGAACCGGACTGCTGATTCCCGAAATCGCCGATGCGCTGCACGTCGGGGAATATGTGAATATGCGGTATGAAGAATCCATTGCCGCCGTTCCCGTTCTGGAGGGTGAAAGCGCGCAGGAGAAGCGGCGCAGAGAAATTTCGTTCCTGAACATCAACTGGTTTATGTCCACCCTGCTTGACCGCAAGGACCGGTCGAGCATGGCAAGCGGGCTTGAGGTGCGTGTGCCGTACGCCGACCACCGGATCGTGCAGTATGTGTTCAACACTCCTTGGGAATACAAATGTCACGACGGCGTAGTGAAAGGCCTGCTGCGCGACGCGGCGCGGGAATGGCTGCCCGAAGACATCCTGATGCGTAAAAAGAGCCCCTACCCCAAAACGCATAATCCGGCCTACGAGATCCTTGTGAAGCAAAGGCTGGCGGAAGTCCTGTCAAACGGGGAAGAACCACTCCACAAGCTCATCAGCCAAACCGCCACTGCGGAGCTGCTCAGTGAAAAATCGGATTACGGCAAACCGTGGTTCGGCCAGCTGATGGCGGGTCCCCAGATGATGGCCTATCTGCTTCAGATCAACTACTGGCTGAAAAAATACGATATCGCAATCGAACTGTAATTTTCGTCCCAATGAAAGCGCCTCCCGGTTGCAATTTGAAAGCTCCTGTTATACAATAAAACAAATTTCAGATCAAAAATAGATCCTATCAAAATTGCAAGGGAGTATCTGTCATGACTTTTTGCAAGCGCATCCTTGTTTTTCTCCCCGTCGAAGCACAACATCAATCGCTGCTTGAACAGTCCGCTCCGGACTGCCGCTTTACGTACAGCTCTTACAGGAACGTTACCAAAGAACAGGTACAGGACGCTCAGATCATCATCGGCAACCCACCGGCAGAGTACCTGAAGGATTCCCCGAATTTGGAGTGGCTGCACTGCAGCAGCGCCGGAGTGGACGCCTACCTGAAGGAGGGCGTTCTTCCCAAAGGCACGGCGCTGACGAATTCGACGGGAGCGTACGGCCTTGCGGTTTCCGAACATATGCTTGGCATGCTTCTGGAAATCATCAAACGCCTTCACACCTACCGAGACGCACAGAAGCTGCATGTCTGGAAGGGTCAGGGCAAGGTGAAGTCCATTTACGGTTCCACCGTTCTGGTACTCGGCATGGGAGATATCGGCGGCGAATTTGCCCGGAAGGTAAAAGCGCTGGGCGCGTACGTCATCGGTCTGCGCCGCACCGCCGGAGAGAAGCCGGAGTATGCTGATGAAATGCATTTGACCGCGGAACTGGACTGTCTTTTGCCCCGCGCGGACATTGTCGCCCTCTGCCTGCCCGCCACAAAGGAAACCGATCACCTGTTTTCGCGCGAGCGCCTCGCCCTGCTCAAGGAAGGCGCAATTCTCCTGAACGTTGGACGTGGTACGCTCATCGATACGGAAGCGCTCTGTGACTCACTGGAAAGCGGGCGCCTATTCGGAGCCGGCCTTGATGTGACGGATCCAGAGCCTTTGCTGGAGGGCCACCGGCTCTGGGATATCCCCAGCGCCGTGATTACGCCCCATATATCGGGATATTACCATTTGCAGGAAACCCTTGAGCGCGTGGTCCGTATTGCCGCGGAAAACCTGAAGCATTACGCAAACGGCGAGTTGCTCAACAACACCGTCGACTTTGCCACCGGCTACCGGATGAAAAAAGAATAAAGAGATTTCAAAAAATTTCTCAAAGATAAAAACGCTGCAGTCCCGCAAAATGTGGAGCTGCAGCGTTTTTACTGTTCTGCGGGAATATTCTGTTTTTTCATTCCCTTAACGTATAAAATGATAAAAATATCGCAAGATATAACGAAAAATATCATACAGAAAGGAATGTTCCATATGGCACAGCTAAATCAAATGGAATTGCAAAATTTGCGGCATATGCTGGGAGCACACGATACCGCCTGTGAAAAAATGCAAACTTATGCCCAGCAGGCAACGGACCCCCAGGTAAAATCTTTCTTTGAAAAGTCCGCTCAGGATGCAAAGAGCACCAAACAACAGCTTATGACTTTTTTACAGTAGGAGGTGTAAACAATGCAGGAAAAAACAATGGTAAACGACGCTCTGTCCATGGAGAAAAGCGATCTGACTTTTTACGCGAACGCAATTTCGGAATGTTCCAACCAAAACCTTCGGTCAACGCTTCAGCAAATCCGCAACAAGTGCGAAACCTCGCAGTACGAGCTGTACAAGCTTGCTGAGACAAAGGGTTTCTACAAGCCCGCCGCACAGGCGAACGAGCAGGAAATTCAGCAAATTAAAACCCAGCTGCAGGGCTGATCTTTCAGAGTGCCCGGTAATCCGGGATCGTTTCTATTAGTTCAGAAGCCCCCGAAGGAGCGGATTCTTCCGTTCCTTCAGGGGCTTCTTTCCGTTTGCCGGGTTCCGGATTTCTGGGGGCGTCTCCTGTTTTGTAAGCAATGTCAATTTCAGATATCATACAAATTTCAGTGGGAATTTGATTCTCATTTGGCAGTCTTATT
>UREO01000312.1 GCA_900546895.1 uncultured Oscillospiraceae bacterium | reverse complement strand
GATCTGCGCATGTCTCGTGGGCTCGGAGATGTGTATAAGAGACAGGTCATTATCAGCGTAAAATTTGCCGAGAGACTGGTCGTCATGGGCATCATAGGCAATCTGACAATGCGCCATGCTGTGGGTCATATTGATGAGCCGCTCCACCGGAATGGGAGCATATTTGAGTTGAACAGCATCCATCATGACCATGCCCTCGAAGCAGTCCAACTCCCACGAACTCAGGGAAGCCAGCCGCCCGGCAAGGTGATTTAGCTCATATAGATTGGTATCGGGGGCAATCAATTGCGGCAGATAGTCCAACCGACAGCTTAGAACCTTCGTGGAATAAACGGTATCCCCAGTAATTCTCGCCTTTTCCAATGCATCCGCCAGTTCATAGGGTGTGGCGGGGAGTGTGATTTCTGCCGAAAGGTTTGCGCCAGAAGGATTCCAGCGGCTGAGTTCTACTTCAAAAATTTTTCTGTTATCCAAGCATCATTCCTCCTATTCATACTTTTTTGATTCGTTAAGATGCCGAATATGGAATGGCTACACAAAAACCGCTCCGTCGCACCATTTTTTCATAGCGTTATACAGCAGCAGTACCTTGGTTTGATCCGATACCTCCCGCCACATGGCCGGTTTGAACTGCCGGAGCCCGTATTGCCGTTCGCCCTCAAAATATACGAGGATGCCGATGTGGTCGGGAACTTCCCCGGCGATTCTGACGGCAAGGACTTTTGGCACGCAGTAGTAATTTTCATTCCCATGAAAGTTATGGCCGTTTTTGCTCTTAAAATCCGGATAGGTAATTTTGACCTCAAAACAGGTAACCATCATCCCAATGTGCCAGTTGTGGCACCGCAGGACACAGCCATGGCATTTCTGCGCATTTTGCTCTGTACTGCCGTCCCGAAAGCATCTTCCGGGTTCGTGCTTCTGCGCCGTCAGGCACGGTTCCTTTTCAGAAAACCGCTCCGCATCCACGAGCTTACAGAGGTATTCCTCAATCTCGTAATAGTCCTCAAATCGAATGCTATCTACAATTCCTGACGGCGTCCACACCTCATCCGCCCACCGGACGGTTCGCTTTTCGGTGTGTAGCTTTGGACGGTAGTGGTGGGTCAGCGCCTTAATCCGTTTTGTTAATTCGGTTTCCATCACACAATCCTCATGACAGCTGCATGCCGCCCATCTGCTGGCCCTGCTCCAGCTCGTCCTGTGTCATGATACTCCAGCTGCGATTGCTGCTCCAAAGGCTGACGTAAAGCTCATTTTCGCCTATTTTTATGGGGTGCTGCTCAAAGCCCTCACCGAATCCGTCCGATGCCTGGCCGGAAGCATACTCCCTGAGCTGTGCCAGTTCCGCATCATTCATATCCCCTTGCACCCGGCATTCAGCTATACCCATTAACTGGCTGCCGACCTGCTCCACTGTGAAAAAGAGGGACTTCACTTTATGATTTACGCTGTCATCCCCATGGTAATACTTCATCAGCCCGCGTTCCGTTTCTTCCGGCCTTCGCTCCTTGAAAATGGCTGCAAGGATTTGATCGTGGTAGGAGAGCACGGTGCGCTGGTCAAGCTCTGCGGGGTATTCCTCCAGAGAGCCCCATTCGTCACGCCCGTATTCCACAACAGAAAGCGGCATATACAGCTTGAGGGTTTGGAGCGGAGGGGAGATCACCGTGAAGCTGTCCTCACTGGGGATGAGGGCAAGAGTACGACCGTTGCTCCACTTCATGTGGATTTGGGCGGCATCATCGACAAAGTGTACCTCGCCCTCGGTGCCGGGCGGAACCGGAGCATAGGGGTCTTTCATCTCCGTCAGACGGATGCGGGTGCCGGGGGGATATTGCTCCTTGATCCTTTTCAATAAATTCTCATTGTACTTCATTTGTGATCCTCCTTTGCGCGTTTGTTTTTATTGTGAAGCTTCTGCATATCCGTTCTGAGGCAATCGCCCTCCGAGCTATAGCAGATGAAACCGTGGGAAGGGTAAGGGCAGTTGCCGCAGCTCTGAAATGGGCCGTGAAGCCGTTCGTCCGGAGGTATCCTGCCTGTTGTAACGAGACTGTTTGAATCGTAGCAGGCAATCTGTTTATTTCTCTTATAGTGTACCAGCATGACTTTTCCTTTCCAGAAAACAAAAAAAGCCGGAGAATAAAAGTGCATCCCTGCACTCCGATTCTCCGGCTTCAATGGTTGTTCTCTTATTTTATTGGTTGAGGATATATATAGCGCCGCTTTCTTTTCGGCTTTGCTGCCGTATCGGAAAGGGCGCTGTCGGTACTCATTTATTTTTGTTTCTGAGGTGAAACGCCGCGCGTGTGGGTTCAAATCCATGGACTTATCCAAATCACCCCGATGATATCCACGAAATCGAACTCTTTTTAGACGGGCATTTTGAGGGTGAAAAAGCCCGGAAACGCCGGATGTCCTGCGGTTTTTACCGCAGGACATCCATTATTGACGTTAATTATGCTAGAAGTGAAGAGATTTGAACCCGCACACAGCTCTTTTAAATGCATAATTATTCCTTTTTCTTCGCTTATTAATATAATATTTTATAGAAAATACATAATATTACGAATAAATATTCATTTTAAAAATGGATGTCATAATTTAAAGTCGTCTTCTTGTGTATAAAAACAGGATTTGAACTCTTATCGTTTTTGGGAGTGCCTATATAAATAAAGAGGGTAGTACCAACGAGTTCAATCCCTGTTATAGTGAGACGAGCGCCCGATAGCCTCATGAAAAAAGAGCTTTCACTTTTTACAGCGAAAGCCCTCGAATAGCTCGAATTTTCCGACGTTGAAGTTAATAAATACTACTGTATTTGGGGATATTAGGTAATGCAATTTTCAATCCTTGATTTATTCTTTTTTATGATGCTTCACCTTTACACGCATCAATAGATGTCTTCATCTCTTTGTCTAAGTAACCGCACAGTTGCTCTGCAATTGCTTTAGCCAGAATTGGGGGAACTGCATTTCCTACTTGCTGATATTGGGAATCTTTAGGTCCGCAAAACACAAAACTATCAGGGAATGTTTGTAGCCGGGCAGCTTCACGTATACTCAATGCTCGATGAAGTACAGGGTGAATCCACATCGATTTACGCACATTCACTACAGTTCCGGA
>UREO01000311.1 GCA_900546895.1 uncultured Oscillospiraceae bacterium | reverse complement strand
TCTGCTGCTGGGTTCCCGCCACAAGGGGAACCGTCAAACCCGAGCGGAAATAATCGAAGTTGGAAACCTCTATCAAAATTTCCGTGTTTTCCCGCTGTGTCTGAAAGAAAACCGACTGCGTTGTCCACTCCGGTCTGGATTCCGCCGCGGTTTTCCCGACCTTGCCGCTTTCAAAGCGTACCTTTCCGTCGATCCACAGCCGGTAGGAAGAACCGATCTGGGGAATTTTCACCCCAAGGCAGAGTCCTTCCTGCGCTTTCAGCACCACCCGGTAGACGGCGTATCCCTCCTGAGAATAGGCTTGATTGTCCGCATCGCGGTACGCCGTCCAGTTTGCGGGAACCTGAACCAGCTGTTTGTTGTCCGCATCCGTTATTTTCCCCTGAGGGCTTACCTGCCGGCCCCAATAGAACTCCCATGCCCCGGTCATCGGAACAGGTGAGGAAAGGCCGACGCTGCCAATATCCAAAACGCCGTTCGAAACAGCATTCCCGTACCGGCCGGTCCCCGAAAAAACCGAAAGAAGAATCAGGCAGAAGGATACAATCAGCAGCCCGTCGGCAAATTTGATAAACCTTTTCATGGATACCCCCCAAAAACACAAAAACCGCCGGCCGGCACCCGGCCGAAAATCGATCCGCATAGTTTTCGGCGTTACAGTATCCGGTTAGTATATTACTGCAAATAAATGAATACGACTCTGCTATATGTACTACAGCATTTCCAGTTAATTCTGCAACAAGGTTGCGTTTTTCCCCCGCCTTTGGCGGGGGAAAAATGTGTTTTGTCTTGCAAACTGAAATAGAATTGCTATCAGTTAAAAAAACTCTGTTATGCACTTCTAAAATATCTATATTTTAGCACAGATTTCTTTCAATAACTATATCAAGCCTTAAAGTTGTTAAAATTTCCCATCGAAATTCTTTCGTTATAATTGATTCCGCAACGCTGGGAGCTCAGACAAACGCTGAATAAAGAAAAGAGACGGAAATCCGATTCGGAATTTCCGTCCCTCCAAGCTCGTATTTAATTGTCAAAACTTGGGAATCAATGAGTTCAGCCAAACTTATCTTTGGGTCTTCATAAAGGCATTACTGCACGAATCATGATAGGTTCCCAGACGGATCTGTTCAACTTAACCATCTCCCAATATTCTTGATTAAATCTTTGCTTGCCAATCTGTTTTTTTAAGGGGTACTGATTCACCAGGAATCATTCAATGTACCCAGAACTTATTATGTGCTTCGGACGCGTTTTTATTCCGCTGTCCCGAAAAGAAATCAATTTCCAAAAGTGGCTTTTTTTGTAAATTTTCTTTGAAAGGCTTTTACGATTTCCACAATCGGAATTACCGAGAAGGCAAGCAGCAGAGCAACCGAATACTCCAGCAGGGAGATTTCTTCAAACTGGAAGGCGGACGCCAGAGCGGGGATATAGATCACGGCCGTGGTCAGCAGCAGCGACACAAGCATGGCGCCGATCAGGTATCCGTTTTGTTTCCTCATGCTGAAAATCGAATGGCGCTGGGAACGCATATTGAAGGAGTGAAAGATTTCCGCCATCGACATGGTCAGAAAAGCCATGGTCATGCCGTCGGCACTGTTGGTGATCTCCCAGATTCCGGATTCGAGAAAATGGCCGATGAAATACGCGGACAGGGTGACAATCGTGACCAGAACCCCCTGATAGGCGACATCCGTACCAAGCCCTCCGGCAAAAATGCCGTCGCGGGGATTGCGGGGACTGCGCCGCATGAGGTCCTTTTCACCCTCCTCCATTCCGAGCGCCAAGGCCGGGAAACAGTCGGTAATCAGATTGATCCAGAGCAGGTGCACCGGCTTCAGAATAACAAAGCCAAAAAGCGTGGCGACAAAAATGGAAAGCACTTCGCTCAGGTTGGAAGCCAACAGAAATTGAATGGCCTTCCGTATATTGTCGTAGATTCTTCTGCCCTCTTCCACCGCGGAAACGATGGTGGCGAAGTTGTCGTCCGCAAGCACCATGTCCGCCACGTCTTTGGTGACGTCGGTACCCGTAATTCCCATGCCCACGCCGATATCGGCGCTTTTAATCGACGGGGCGTCGTTGACGCCGTCGCCGGTCATAGCGGTAATCATCCCGTTGGTTTTCCACGCGTTAACAATACGGACCTTATGCTCCGGCTGGACTCTGGCGTAAACGGAATAATTCCCGATGGTATTCTTCAGCTCGCCGTCGCTGATTTCATCCAGACGGGCGCCGGTAATCGCCTGCGACTCGTCCGTAATGATTCCGAGCTGGGTCGCAATCGCCACCGCCGTATCACGGTGATCACCCGTAATCATGACCGGACGGATTCCGGCCTCCCTGCACTCCTGAATCGCATCCACGACCTCGGGACGGATGGGGTCGATCATTCCGGTTAGACCGATCAGGGTCAGGTTGTTTTCCAGATCGGACGGCTCAAAGGAAGCGGGCATGCCGTCGTATTTCCTGAATGCCGCGCAAAGCACGCGCAGGGCCTTGCCCGCCATCGCCTTATTCTGCGAGTGGATTTCCCCGTGCAGGGCCTCCGTCATCGGTACGACTTGTCCGCTTTTCAAAACATGGGTGCATTTTTTGATGACCTCGTCCGGGGCGCCCTTCGTGTACTGGATGCAGCTTCCGTCCGGGAGAGAATGAACGGTGGACATCATTTTGCGCATGGAATCGAACGGTGCTTCACCGACGCGCGGATACGTCTTTTTCAGCTCATTTTTATCAAGCTTCAAACCGGCGGCATAGCTGACAAGCGCCGCTTCCGTCGGTTCCCCGGTAACTTCGCCGTCTTTGCCCAATTCGGCGTCACTGCACAGGGCCATTGCGGTGGCAAGCAGCGGCTCGTCTTCGGCGTAATGTTCCACAACGGTCATTTTGTTCTGTGTCAGCGTGCCGGTTTTGTCGGAACAGATCACCTGCGCGCAGCCGAGCGTTTCCACCGCCGTCAGCTTCCGGATAACGGCGTTTCGTTTGGACATGTTGGTAACGCCGATGGAGAGTACAATCGTCACGACGGTAGCGAGTCCCTCGGGAATCGCCGCGACGGCAAGGCTGACCGCGACCATAAAGGTGCTCAGCACGACCTGGCCGCTGAAATTGCCCGATCTAATCAGGCTGAACGCAAAGATGAAAATACAGATGCCGATGACCAGACGGC
>UREO01000310.1 GCA_900546895.1 uncultured Oscillospiraceae bacterium | reverse complement strand
GGTATAAAGGAGGAAGTAAAAATGCCGGCTGGAAAAATTTTAGTGGTTGATGACGACCAGAATATATGTGAGCTGCTGAGACTTTATATTGAAAAGGAAGGCTTTGAGGTTGCGATCGCCAACGACGGACGCAAGGCGCTGGAGGCTTTTGACGCGGAAGCCCCCGACCTGATTATGCTTGACATCATGCTGCCCGAGCTGGACGGCTGGCAGGTCTGCCGGGAAGTCCGCAAGAAATCGCAATGCCCGATCATCATGCTTACCGCAAAGGGCGAGGTCTTTGACAAGGTGCTCGGTCTGGAGCTGGGCGCGGACGACTACGTGGTGAAGCCGTTTGAAGCAAAGGAGGTCGTAGCCAGAATCAAAGCCGTGCTGCGCCGTCTGGGCAAAAACAGCGAGGAGATGGTAAAAGAGGTCAAATACGACAAGCTTTCCATCAACCTTACAAACTACGAGCTGCGGGTCAACGGTGTTCAGATTGACACGCCGCCGAAGGAAATGGAACTGATTTACCACCTTGCGAGCAACCCGAACCGCGTTTTTACGCGCGACCAGCTGCTCGACGAGGTGTGGGGCTTCGATTATTACGGCGACAGCCGGACCGTGGACGTACACGTCAAGCGTCTGCGCGAGAAGCTGGAAGGCGTCTCCGACAAATGGGCGCTCAAAACGGTCTGGGGCGTCGGCTATAAATTTGAAGTTAAGGAATAAAAAATGCAGAAAACACTATTTAAAAAGTATCTGCGGATTACCTCCTCGATTATTTTCATCAGCTTTCTGTTCCTGAGCTTCGTCATGCTGATTTTCTTTTCGAACTACTGGCAGACGGAAAAAAGGAACCTGCTGAGGAAGAACGCCCAGAGCGTGGCGGCAATCGCGGCGGACAGCGTTACTTCAGTGGAGGACAACGTCTATACGATCCACACCGACCGAATGAAGGCGTTTATCGCGGCCTTTTCCGACAACATCGACGCGGATATCTTTGTGACCAAGCTGAGCGGCCAGATCGTGATTGCCTCCTATGACAGCACCAGCGGGATCAACGACAGCCGGAATGTCAGCGCGGAAATCATGAAAAAGGCGATCTCCGGCGGGTACAGCAATCAGGGAACCATGGGCGGAATTTACAGCCAGCCTTACGACATCGTGGGGGTGCCGATCAACGTGGTGAATATCGACGGCAGCAAGACCGCCATTGGCGCTGTGTTCACGGCTTACAATGTGCGGTCGTTCAATTCTTTCCGCGGGGAAATCCTGCGGATGTTTCTGCTGGCCGCCATCGCCGCGTTTATGGTATCCTTCTGCGCGGTGTGGCTGTTTTCCTATAAGCTGGTCCAGCCGCTTCGCAATATGGCCGCGGCGGCGCGCTCCTTCGGGGACGGAAACTTTTCCGTGCGCGTACCGGTCACCAGCCAGGACGAAATCGGCCAGCTGGCGATTGCTTTCAACAACATGGCGAGTTCCCTCTCCACGGGTGAAAACGTAAGGAGGAATTTTATCGCAAACGTATCGCACGAGCTGAAAACGCCGATGACGACGATCGCGGGCTTTATCGACGGGATTCTGGACGGCACGATTCCGGCGGAGAAAGAGAGCCATTATTTGAATATCGTCTCGCAGGAGGTCAAGAGGCTGTCCCGGCTGGTGCGCACTATGCTGGACCTTTCCAGAATCGACAGCGGCGAGATGAAGCTCCGCCCGGGAAGGTTCGACCTAACCAATACGATTTTGATCGCGCTTCTGTCCTTTGAAAAGGCGATTGAAGACAAGAAGATGGAAATCCGCGGGCTGGAGGATGCGGAAAGCCTGTTTGTGGACGGCGATCCGGATATGATCCATCAGGTCGTGTATAATTTGATAGAAAACGCGGTCAAGTTTACCAACGAGGGCGGGTATATTGAGATCAGGATCCTTGACCAGCCCGACAGGAGCAGCGTCGTAATCAAAAACAGCGGCCCGGGTATTGCGCCGGAAGAGCTTTCGCTGATTTTCGACCGTTTCTATAAGACCGACAAGTCCCGCAGTCAGGATAAAAACGGGATGGGTCTGGGATTGTATATCGTCCGTACGATTATTAAGCTGCACGGTGGGGAAATTAATGTCAGCAGCGTGCAGAATGAATACTGCCAGTTTGAATTCTGGCTGCCCAAAATCAACGAGCCGCACCTGTTAAAGGACGGATCATCCGAGCAGGCTAAAGAATAAATCATTTTCAGAAAGGGTATTTCTTATGAGTGACAGCGAGTTCGATCACAATCATAACGGGGAAAAAGACCCGTGGGATACCGGGGAAATCAACCAGCCCGCGAACAAACAGTCCCCGGCAGCGGAGCAGGGGAGCGAACCGGAGCAGGAGCAGCCGGAAGACCGGCAGGGACAGGACGCGCCGTCTTCCGCGGAACAGGAGGACACGCCCGGCGCGCCAGACCCGGAGCCGGGCGGCCGGAATACGGAACAGGCGCCGCCACCTTACGGCCAGCCGCCGTATCAGAATCCGCAGAGTCCGTATTCACCCTACGGCCAGTACAACAACCCGAACGGCCAGTATCAACAGCCCTACGGAAACTATAACGGCCCCTACGGCGGCTATCGTCAGGATCAGTACGGTCAGCAGCCGTACTGGTCGTATCAGCCGTACGGCGGGCAGCATCCTGATCAGAACCCGCAGGATCCGAAACCGCCCAAACGGAAAAACACCGGCCTGCGCGTGTTCCTTTGGATTTTGGGAGGACTGACGGCGGCGTTCGTGCTGGGCTTCTGTATTTACGGTGTTCAGACGGCTGTCAGCCAGCAGAGCGGCTGGCCGCAGAACACAGTCTCGCAGCCGGAATATAACGACGGGGAGGATTCCGCCAGTTCCGGGAGCGCATCCAGCCGGGCACAGATTCAGGGCGGAATCAAGGGTGACGGAACCAATCCGAATGCCTCCGGAATTACGATTGTGCAGGAGCCGTCTACCGGTCGGCTGAGCGCCAAGGACGTCTACAAGAACGTCGTGGAAAGCGTGGTCGGGGTGGAAACCACCGTAGCCGGGACAACCGCCGGCCAGGGCGGCGTGATTCAGGGTACCGGCATTGTGGCAAGTAAGGACGGATATATCCTGACGAACGCGCATGTGGTTAATTATTCCCGCGCGAACAAGGTAAAGGTCATTCTTCACAATAAAAAGGAATATGA